>NZ_JBEZGK010000019.1:0-31608 GCF_040649935.1 Micromonospora sp. NPDC048842
CGAACTCAACGGACGACCACGCCAAACCCTCGACTGGCAGAATCCAGCCGAGGTACTCCACAAACACCTAGTCGCAACAGCCGCTTGAAACCGCCTACCTGGGACACCGCGGTTTCCTGAAAGCCGAGTCGATCGAGACCCGCCGGCCGTCGCTGACGGCGGGCGGCGGCGGGCAATCGCGCGCGTCACAGCACCCGGCTTGGGTCGTACGGGAGTCGGTGCGGGAGACTGGGCGACATGGCGGCTCGTGGCTTCCCGTACACCGATCTCAAGGACTTCATCGCGGCGCTGGAGCGCGCGGGGGAGTTGCGCCGGATCGACGTCCCGGTCGATCCGACCCTGGAGATCAGCGAGGTGGTCACCCGCACGGTGCGGGCCGGCGGCCCGGCGCTGCTCTTCGAGCGTCCGACCCGGGGCGAGATGCCGGTGGCGATCAACCTGTTCGGCACCGAGAAGCGGATGGCGATGGCCCTCGGCGTCGACTCGCTGGACGAGATCGGTGCCCGGATCGGTGCGATGATCAAGCCGGAGCTGCCGGTCGGCTGGTCGGGCATCCGGGAGGGCCTCGGCAAGGTCATGCAGCTCAAGTCGGTGCCGCCGCGCAAGGTGAAGACCGCCCCCTGCCAGGAGGTCGTCTACCGGGGTGAGGACGTCGACCTGAACCGGCTGCC
Organism: Micromonospora sp. NPDC048842; assembly: GCF_040649935.1. Taxonomy (NCBI): domain Bacteria; kingdom Bacillati; phylum Actinomycetota; class Actinomycetes; order Micromonosporales; family Micromonosporaceae; genus Micromonospora; species Micromonospora sp. NPDC048842. Next base: position 672 of record NZ_JBEZGK010000019.1, read on the forward strand.
GGGGTTGCAGGTCTGGCCCGACGACGGCGGGATCTTCCACAACTACGGGCTGACCCACACCAAGCACCCGGAGACCGGTAAGCGCAACCTCGGCCTGTACCGACTCCAGCAGCACGGCCGCAACACCCTGGGCATGCACTGGCAGATCCACAAGGACTCGACGGCGCACCACGCGGTCGCCGAGCGGCTCGGTCAGCGCCTGCCGGTCGCGATCGCGATCGGCTGCGACCCGGTCGTCTCGTACGCGGCCAGCGCGCCGCTGCCCAGCGACATCGACGAGTACCTGTTCGCCGGGTTCCTGCGTGGCGAGCGGGTGGAGATGGTCGACTGCCTCACCGTGCCGTTGCAGGTGCCGGCGCACGCGCAGATCGTGCTGGAGGGCTACCTGGAGCCGGGTGAGCGGCTGCCCGAGGGGCCGTTCGGCGACCACACCGGCTTCTACACGCCGGTCGAGCCGTTCCCCGTGCTGCACATCGAGGCGATGACCATGCAGCGCAAGCCGGTCTACCACTCGATCGTCACCTCGAAGCCGCCGCAGGAGGACCATGGCCTCGGCAAGGCCACCGAACGGATCTTCCAGCCGCTGCTCAAGCTGATGATCCCGGACATCGTCGACTACGACCTGCCGGCCGCCGGCGTCTTCCACAACTGCGCGATCGTCTCGATCCGCAAGCGCTACCCGAAGCACGCCCAGAAGGTGATGAACGCGATCTGGGGCGCGCACCTGATGTCGCTGACCAAGCTGATCGTGATCGTCGACGAGGACTGCGACGTGCACGACTACAACGAGGTCGCCTTCCGGGCCTTCGGCAACGTCGACTACGCCCGTGACCTGCTGCTCACCGAGGGGCCGGTGGACCACCTCGACCACTCGTCGTACCAGCAGTTCTGGGGCGGTAAGGCCGGCGTCGACGCGACCCGCAAGCTGCCCACCGAGGGCTACACCCGCGGTTGGCCGGAGGAAATGACCATGAGCCCGGAAGTCGCCGCCCTGGTCGACAAGCGCTGGAAGGAGTACGGAATCTGATGGCCGTCATCGACGCACCGACGGCGAAGCCGGGCCGGACCAAGTCCTTCCTGAAGCTCGTCGCCGTCGAGCACTCCGTCTTCGCGCTGCCGTTCGCGTTCCTCTCCGCGCTGGCCGCGATGCAGGGTTTCGGCGGACGGGTACGGTGGCTCGACCTGCTGCTGATCACCGTGGCGATGGTCGGGGCGCGGACGTTCGCGATGGCCGCCAACCGGATCCTCGACCGCAAGATCGACGCGCGGAATCCGCGTACCGCCGGTCGGGAACTGGTCACCGGAGCGGTGAGCGTGCGGACGGCCTGGACCGGCGCGGCCGTCGCACTCGTGGTCTTCCTCGTCGCCGCCGCCCTGCTCAACCCGCTCTGCCTGGTGCTCGCGCCGCTCGCCGTGGTGCCACTGGTCGTCTACCCCTACGCCAAGAGGTTCACCAACTGGCCGCACGCCATCCTCGGGATCGCCCAGGCGGTCGGCCCGGTCGGCGCCTGGCTGGCGGTCACCGGCACCCTGGACGGCTCCGGGCCGGCCTGGCTGCTCGGCGCGGCAGTGGGGCTGTGGATCGGCGGCTTCGACCTGATCTACGCCTGCCAGGATTCCGAGATCGACCGGGAGATCGGCGTGCACAGCGTGCCGGCCCGGTACGGTCGGCGCTTCGCGCTGCACGCCTCCACCGTCGCGCACGTGGTGACCTTCGCGCTGTTCATCTGGTTCGGTGCGCTGATCGGTCTCGGTTGGCTCTGGTGGATCGGGCTGGCGCTGACCGCTGTGGCGTTCGGCTACCAGCACCTGGTGGTCACCCCGACCGACCTCAGCAAGGTCAACCGGGCGTTCTTCACGGCCAACGGGTTCGTCGGCATCGCGCTGTTCCTCTTCGCCCTGCTCGACCTGGTGATCCGGCTCGGCCTACGGCCCTGAGTCTGGTGGGCTGGTACTGACCGGGTAGCGGGCGCTCTCGAAGGTCCAGTCGATGGTCCCGCGCACGGCGTTCGCGATCCCGTCGAGATGGTCGGCGACCGCCTCGTCCAACGCTGGGCCGAACGACGGCACCGCGGCGCGCAACGCGACGAAGCGCCGCATCGCCTCCCGCCAGTGCTCGGCAGCCCGTTCGGCCGCCTCCGCCTCTGGAACGCCCAGTTCGGCCTCGATGGCGAGGACCAGGTTGTGCCCGCCGGCGGTCACCCGGTCCCGTTCCAGCGAGGCCAGGTCGTTGTACCAGGAGAGCAGGTCGTTGCCGGTGCGGGCGATCTGACGCAGCAGCGGGTGGTGGTAGACCGGGTCGGGCAGTGGCCGGCCGCTGACGAACTCCGCAAGCGGGTACGACACCTCCGCCGCCGAGGTCGACCGCCGTAGCTCGACGTACTCGTCCACGCTGGGACGGCGGCCGGCCTCCTTGGTGACGGCCTCCTGCCAGGTGCCGTCGAGGTGTCGGGCCACCGCGTCGGCGAAACGCTGCCGCCACCGTGCCGGCATCCGGCGGCGCGGCTCCCGCCAGGCCAGCACCAGCAGTCGCCGCAGCGGGCCGGTCAGCCCGGCCTGCCGCAGCCGGGTGCCGTCGTGCAGCAGCGCCAGGGTGCCGTTGCGCAGCGCCCGGATCTGCTCCGGCATCAACCGATTCGGTCCGTCACAGGCGTCGTCGACAAGGAAGAACCAGGTGAAGAGCGCGGACAGCATCCGCAGGTCGGCTTCGGTCGCAGCCGGGTAGAGCCGCGCGGCGTACCGGGCGAAGGCGCCCCGGGACAGCCGGTGCAGCGCGGCGTCGTCCAGTGGAAGGCCAAGCTCGGGCAGCAGACCGAGCAGCCAGTCCTGCACGCGATCAGCGTGTGGTGGTGGAAGCCGGGGCGGGATCGGACATTCGGCACGCAGCGCCCGGAGGATTTCGCCGGTCGTCACCGATGCCTCCTCTTCGAGATGGTTCCGGTGCGAATCGCCAGCGGCAGCATGTCAGGTCGGTGGGATGCGCGGGTACCCCGTCCGACATGTCGGACCGGACCAACCCCGGGGGTGCCCACCAGCGGACCAGCCGGACCAGGCAGGCTGGGGGCATGCGGGAACCATGGGTGGTCGGGGTCTCCGGTGCCTCCGGTACGCCGTACGCGGCGGCCGTCATCGGCGGACTGCTCGACGCGGGCGAACCGGTGGACCTGATCGTGTCCCGGGCGGCACGACTCACAGTGCTCGACGAGACCGGCCGACCCTTCCGGGACGGGCACTGGGCCGAGGACCTCGCCGCCTGGCTCGACCGGGATCTGACCACTGCGGATGTGCGGCACTGGCCGGCCGGCGACCTGGCCGCCGGGCCGAGCAGCGGCTCCTACCGGGTACGCGGAATGGCTGTGGTCCCGGCCAGCACGGCAGCCTGCGCGGGCATCGCGATCGGGCTCTCCAAGGACCTGTTGCAGCGCGCCGCAGAAGTCAACCTCAAGGAACGCCGACCCGTGGTGCTGGTCCCCCGGGAGACACCGGTGACCCGCAGCCACCTGGAGCACCTCATCGCCCTGCACGACGCGGGCGCTGTGGTGCTGCCCGCCAGTCCCGGCTTCTATGGCGCCGGGGCGGCGGCCAGCGCGCAGCAGCTTGTCGACTTCGTGGCCGGCAAGGTGCTGGACGCGCTCGGCGTCAGGCACACCCTGTTCCGGCGGTGGTCCGGCCAGCTCGGCGCAGCCCGAAGCTGAGTCGTTCCGCTCGTGCTGAGCCGTCCGCTCGCGCTGGGCATTGTTGTGCTGCTCAGCACGAGCGGTGCTGCCGCCCGGCGGTCGGCCGAAGCGGGACGCGGACCGGACTGGTGTCCGGTCCGCGTGGCGTTGTCCGCACCAGTTCAGTACATGCCGGCGTTGGCCGGACCCGGCCCCGTGGATGCCGCCGGCCCCACATTGCGTGGCTTACCGACCTCATCCACCTCGTCCAGCATGCCCTCCCCCTCAAGCAGGGCTCGCACCTCGGATTCCCGAAACCGGCGATGCCCGCCTGGAGTCCGGATGCTTCCTATCCGGCCGGCCGCCGCCCATCTCGTCACAGTTTTCGGGTCTACCCGAAACAGCGCGGCGACCTCACCCGGTGTCAGCAGGCGATCTCCAGTGTCCACAGCCCCCTCCTCGCGTCGACGAAGCCCCCGGCTGAACACACTGCCCCCGGCTGGTGCGTAGCCCAGAGCCGTCATGAGGGACGTATGGCAATTACAGCACCAGGGACATGGCCTGTCCGCCCAAACGCGAAAAATGCACTGAGTGGGGAGTTAGTAATGTTACTGGTGCTACCTCTGCCCTGACCGGCGGTTTATGAACAGTGACTCACCGCTCAGTCCAACGGGTGCCGAAGGCCGCACGTTACGTGTCAGCGGTTAAGGTCACTCTCTGTGGATGCCATCGACCTGAGCCTCGTCGACCTGCTGCGCGGCAACGCCCGACTCTCGTATGCCGAGTTGGCCCGACAGGTGGGCCTCTCGGCCCCGGCCGTGCACGAGCGGGTCGGAAAGCTGGAGAGCAGCGGCGTGGTCCGGGGCTACCGCGCGGACGTGGCCCCGGAGTCGATCGGGTTGGGTGTCACAGCGTTGATCGGCATCGTCGAGGACTCCGGTGCCGACAGCGACGACATGCTCGAGTCGCTGCGGGTGCTGCCCGAGATCGAGTCCTGCTACTTCATGGCCGGCGTCGAGTCGTTCCTGCTCAAGGCGCGGGTCGGCACTATCGCCGAGCTGGAGCAGTTGATCGTGCGGTTGAACCGGACGCCGGGGGTGGCTTCCACCCGTACCGCCATCGCGCTCTCCACGAAGTGGGAGAACCGCCCCCAGCCGGTCGGCCCGCCCGCGGCCTGACCGCCGCGTACCCCTGGTGTCGCCCGGGCGGCCGGCGGTAGCGTGCGCCGATGACCCCGCTGGCGCGTCCCGTGGCAGTGGTGACCGGCGCTGCCGGCGGCCTGGGCCGCGCCATCGCCACCGCGCTGCACACCGACGGTTGGTCGGTGCTGCTCACCGACCTCGACCCGGTGGCGGTGCGGAGCGCCGCGGCGCCACTCGGCGGCTGGTCGGCAGCCCTGGACGTCCGCGACGAGGACGCCTGCGCCGCTACTGCCGCGAACGCGGCAGGTCGGGGTGACCTCGCCCTCTGGGTCAACAACGCCGGCATCCTGGTCACCGGGGCATCGTGGGAGCACGACGCCGCGACCCGCCGTCGGCTGCTCGACGTGAACACCCACGGCGCCATGAACGGCACCCTCGCCGCGCTGTCCGTGATGCGTGGGCAGGGCCACGGCCACGTGCTCAACGTCGTCTCGCTGGCCGGGCTGGTCGCCGCGCCCGGCGAGACGGTGTACGCGGCCAGCAAGCACGCCCTGCTGGCGTTCAGCCTCGGCACCCTGTCCGACCTGCGGATGGCCGGGTACCGGCGGGTGCACGTCTCCTGCCTCTGCCCGGACGGCATCTGGACCCCGATGCTGCACGACCGGCTGGACGACCCGGGTGCGGTGGCCTCGTTCACCGGATCGATGCTGACCGCGCAGCAGGTGGCGGCCCGGGCGGTCCGGCTGGCCCGCCGGCCACGTCCGGTGGTCAGCCTGCCCCGGTGGCGGGGAGCGCAGGTGCGCCTGTTGGACGCACTGCCCAGGTTGGCCGTCGCGCTCACCCCGCTGGTCCGGGCCGCCGGCCGCGCCGGTCAGCGCCGCCAACGCCGCAGGTCAACGCCACCGGACCCGCGCTGACCACCGCAGGCCCGCTTGCTAGGTTTCCGAGCGTGACTCATCTCGACCGGTGCGACGAATCCAGCCGAACCTGGGTGACCGAGGCGATCGCCGCCGTCGAGGCAGACGCGAACCGGTCCGCCGACACCCACCTGCTGCCGTTCCCGCTGCCCCGGGAATGGGGGATCGACCTCTACCTCAAGGACGAGTCGTCGCACCCCACCGGCTCGCTGAAGCACAGGCTGGCCCGTTCACTGTTCCTCTACGGGCTCTGCAACGGCTGGATCGGGCCGCGCACCACGATCGTCGAGGCGTCCTCCGGTTCCACGGCGGTCTCCGAGGCGTACTTCGCCCGGATGCTGGGCCTGCCGTTCATCGCGGTGATGCCCGCCTCCACCTCGCCCGAGAAGATCACCCAGATCGAGTTCCAGGGCGGCCGCTGCCACCTGGTGGACGACCCGGCGAGCGTGGTGGTCGAGGCCCGGTGGCTCGCCGAGGACTCCGGCGGGCACTTCATGGACCAGTTCACCTACGCCGAGCGGGCGACCGACTGGCGGGGCAACAACAACATCGCCGAGTCGATCTACGCGCAGTTGGAGCTGGAGCGGCACCCGATCCCCGCCTGGGTCGTGGTGGGCGCCGGCACCGGGGGCACCAGCGCGACCATCGGCCGCTACGCCCGGTACCGCAGGCTCGCCACCAAGCTCTGCGTGGTCGACCCGGAGAACTCGGCGTTCTACCCGGCCTGGCTGGCCGCCGACTGGTCGATACGCACCGGTAAGGGCTCCCGCATCGAGGGTATCGGCCGGCCCACCGTGGAGGCGTCGTTCCTACCCTCGGTGGTGGACCGGATGGTCCAGGTTCCGGACGCCGCGTCCCTGGCCGCCATGCGCGCCGGATCGGCGCTGCTCGGCCGCCGGGTGGGCGGGTCCACAGGCACCAACCTGTGGGGCGCGTTCGGCCTGATCGCCGAGATGCTCGCCGAGCGTCGGACCGGCTCGGTGGTGACACTGATCTGCGACCCGGGCGACCGGTACGCCGACACGTACTACGCCGACGACTGGGTGGCCGCCCAGGGCCTCGACCTGACCCCGCACCTGGCCACCATCGACAGCTTCCTGGCCAGCGGAGCCTGGCCCGCCTGAAGCCGTCAGTGGGGCCTGGCCCGCCTGGACCGGTCAGCAGGGGCCTTGGTCCGCCTAAGGCCGATCGGCCGGGCCTGGCCCGCCGGGCTGCTGATCAGCGTGGGTCGATCCGTTCGGCCAGCCCGGGGTAGCGCACCACGTAGCCGCTGTCGTCCAGATCGATGTCGGCAGTGAAGGTGCCGCTGGCGAAGCGCACCCGACCCGGCCCGAGCCCGGTGTAGATCTGCTCGGCCGGCACCACCTCGAGGCCGGGCAGCAGCACCCAGGCAACGGTGATCCGGTGCGCCACGTCGGCCGGCTCGGCCGCCATCCGGAGCCTGTGGACCGGCAGGGTGTTGAACAGCGGCGAACCGCTCAGGTCGACGTCGAGCGCGTCGGCCAGCCGGTCCGGGTCGTCAGTACCCGGCAGACCGGCCCGGCGGTGACCGGCCGCCACCAGGGCCGCGTCCAGATCGCCCTGCTCGGCGGTGGTCACCCGCCAGCGGCCGGCGGCCCGCTCCAGCTTCACTCGGCGCAGCCAGCCGAGACCCTCGGCCTCCACCTCGACCCGGGTGGTGGCCCAGTCCGGCGTGGTGGTCAGCTGGTAGCGGGCGGTCCATGGGATCGGGTCCACGGCGAGCAGAGTGCCCCGGGCCGCCAACCCGTGGCCGTCGTCGAGCAGGACCTGCTCGCTGCCGGCGGTGTCCGTCCGGGACCAGAAGATTGACTTCGGCATGGTCGGCATGAGCCGGACGTTACGCGACCTGCTCGGTATCGGCAGGGCATGCGCGAACGCCGCCGCGAAGCCTGGGCTTCACGACGGCGTTCGGTGGATCAATCAGTGGGTACGCGCTGCCGGTCGCCCGCCGAAACCGCGCCGATCGTCACGCGGGCGGTCCTCGCGGGGCCGGTCCTCGCGGGGCCGGTCGTCGCGGGGCCGGTCGTCCCGGACCCGGCTCTCCGGGCGGAACCCACCCCGAGCATCCCGGTCGCCGAAGCGCCGCTCACCCTGCGGCCGGTCGCCGAAGCGCCGCTCGCCGGTCGGTCGGTCGCCCCGACCGTCGCGGTCACCGAACTGCGGTCGGTCGCCGAACCGACGCTCGCCCTGCGGACGGTCGCCGTACCCCCGGGTGTCCCGATCGGCGTAACGCCGCTCGCCCTGCGGCCGGTCGCCGTAGCTCCGGTCGCCCTGCGGCCGGTCGCTGTGCTGCCGGTCGCCGAAGCGCCGCTCGCCCTGGGGGCGGTCGCTGTAGGTCCGGTCGCCCTGCGGACGGTCGCCGAAGCGGCGCTCGCTGGTGGGCCGGTCGCCGTAGCGGCGCTCGCCCTGCGGCCGGTCACCGTAGCCCCGGTCACCCTGGGGGCGGTCGCTGTAGGTCCGGTCGCCCTGCGGACGGTCGCCGAAGCGGCGCTCGCCGGTGGGCCGGTCGCCGAAGCGTCGATCGCCCTGCGGGCGGTCGCCGTAGCGGCGTTCGCCCTGGGGCCGGTCGCCGAAGCGACGCGAGCCGCCGGAGCGGTCGTCGAACCGGCGCGGCCCACCGGAGCGGTCGCCGTAGCCCCGGGGCTCCGCCTCGACGCGAACCGGGACGCCACTGGGCTCGCGGGCACCGACCAGCTCGGCCAACGCCGCGTCCCCAACCCGGACCCGGGTCTCGGCCGGCGCGACGCCGGCCTTCTCCATCATCGCCAGGGTGGTACGGCGCTGCTTGGGCAGCACCAGCGTGGCGACAGCGCCCGACTCGCCGGCCCGGGCGGTACGCCCCGCGCGGTGCAGGTAGTCCTTGGGGTCCTTGGGCGGGTCGACGTGCAGCACCAGGGTGACCCCGTCGACGTGGATGCCTCGCGCCGCCACGTCCGTGGCGACCAGCACGTTCATCCGGCCCTCACGGAACTCGGCGAGCGTCTTGGTGCGCATCCGCTGGGTCTTGCCGCCGTGTAGCCCACCGGCGCGTACGCCGACGGCCGCGAGCTGCTCGACCAGCCGGTCCACCCCGAGCTGGGTACGGGCGAAGACCATGGTCCGACCGTCCCGGGCGGCGATCGAGGCCGCCACCGGGAACTTCTCGTGCGGCGGGATCAACAGCATGTGGTGGTCCATGGTGGACACCGAGGCGGTGGACGGCGCCGTGGAGTGGGTGACCGGGTCGGTCATGAACCGCCTGACCAACGCGTCGACGTCACCGTCCAGGGTGGCCGAGAAGAGCAGCCGCTGACCGTTCGCTGGCGTCTTCGCCAGCAGATCGGTCACCTCGGGCAGGAAGCCCATGTCGGCCATCTGGTCGGCCTCGTCGAGCACAGTGACCTCGACGTCGTCGAGCTGGCAGATGCCCCGCTCGATGAGGTCGCCGAGCCGGCCCGGGGTGGCCACGATGATCTCCACGCCGCGGCGCAGCGCGTCGATCTGACGGTCGTACGGAACGCCGCCGACGGCGGTCTTGAGGAAGATGCCGACTGACTTGCCCAGCGGCACCAGAGCGTCGTTGACCTGCATGGCCAGCTCGCGGGTGGGCACCAGGACCAGGGCGCGCGGACGCATCGGCCGGGCCCGGTTGCGGGTGGCCAGCCGGGCGATCATCGGCAGACCGAAGGCGAGCGTCTTGCCCGAACCGGTCTGACCGCGGCCCAGCACGTCGCGGCCGGCGAGCGCGTCCGGAACGGTGGCCCGCTGGATCTCGAACGGGCTGGTGATGCCCTGCTGCGCCAGCGCGCGGACCAGCGGCTCGGGCAGGCCGAGAGCGGCGAAGCTCATCGGCTCGGCGGTCTCGGTCGGCTCGGCCTGCGCGGTCGCCACCGGCGGGGTGCCGGCTTCGCTCGGGGCGACGTCGAGCTGTTCCCGGGCGGCGTCGGCCGCCGGGACTGAGTTGAAAACGGACGTAACGGTGCTGGGGTCAGCAGAGGTGGTCAACAAAAACCTTTCGAGCGGGGCGCATCTTCGCGATGGCCTGCCGCGGCTGTACCGCCGGATCGCCCGCAAGATCGCCCAGGGGCGCACACCACGCGCGCCGGGTCAGTGATCTCAGCCAGTGTACGGCGGTCTGGCGAAGCCGCCAGCCGGTTGACCGACCGTAGTGGGCGGACTCACCATCGCTGGCCCTCGCTGGCTCACCCCTTGAGTACGCTGCCCACCAGACCGTCCAGGGCGTCGCCGGCCAGTAGAACGACCATGACACTGATCGCCACCAGCAGCCCCAGAGCGGCGGCCAGGACGATCATCACCCGGGCGTTACTGGACCGCTCGGCCGGCGTGTCGGACCAGCCCTGGGCCAGGATGTGCCCGGTCAGCGAGCCGGAGGTCTCCACCGCGTTGGCGGGTATCGCGACAGTGGTGAAGCCGGCCCCCTCGCCGTTGCCGTAGACGGTGCCGGCCAGGTCGGTGCGGCTGTCGTGCCGCCCACCACGGGTGCCGGCAGCGTCCCGTCCGGCGGAACCAGCCGGTGGGCCACTCGGCGGCGCGGTCACGCGGGAGTTCCCGGGGTTCCCAGTCGACGAAGGGGCCCCGGCGGTGGACGGTGGCCAGCTCGGCAGCGCTGGTGCGGGCACCACCGGCGGCGCGGAGGCAGGTGCACCGGCCCATCCGGCGCCGGACGTCGGCCGGGTCGCCCCACCGGGGGACGACCACCCGGCCAGTGGTGCGGAGACCGAAGCGCTGGCTCGTACGCCGGGCGTGTCGGTCATCGCGGGCGGCGGCGGAAACGGCGGTGCCGGCATCGGGCCGGGCGGGGCCGGTGGTGCCGGCACCGGCGGACCGGGTGGCGGCAGCGGCGGGCTCGGGACGGGCGGGGTCGGCGGGCCGGGCATGGGCGGCATCGGCGAGGGCGGCGGGGTGGGCGGGCCCGGAACGGGCGGAACCGGACCGGGTGGCGGCGTGGGTCGAGGACCCGGCGTCGGCACCGGACCGGGCGGGTACGGACCCGGGGCCGGCGCGGGCTCCGGTTCCGGTGGTGACGGCTGGGTCGGCCCGGGGCCGGGTGGCGTGGGGTCCGGCTCCGGCTCCGGAGTCGACGGCGTCGGAGGTTGGCCCGGCTCGGCGCCCACCGGCGCGGCTCGATAGACGCCGGGCGCGCTGTCGCGACGGTCCGGGGTGCCCAGGGCGCTGGCAGTGCCCCGGCTGCTGCTCGGCACCGTGGCGCTGGCGCGGGCCGGCGCGGAGGAGTCACTGCGCTGGCCCGGCAACGACACGTCGGCCGGGCTGGCCGAGCCTGTCGCACGGTAGGTGGTCGCGGTGACCGGAGCGCTGGCCGGCAGGTCACTGCGGAGAGCACCGGCGGTCACGACGCTGGCACGTGCGCGGACCGGTGCCGCAGTCGGGCTCTGGCGCTCGTCGCCGCCGGCGGATGCGTCGTCATCCGCCTCGGTCGAGGCGGCCGCTGCCGTGCCGCTGCCGACCTGGCCGCCGGCAGCAGGGGCGGCGTCGCTGTCAGCGGGGCCGGCGTCCGCCGAGCTGGTGTCGCTGCCTGTCGAGCTGGTGACAGCCGGGCTGGCATCGCTGGCGGCCACCGGGTCGGCGGTGTCCGGCCCTGGTGGGCCGGCCTGGTCGACCACGGGGTCGACAGTCTCCGCCGGATCTCTCTGCTCGGCCATTTCCGCCCTCCGCGCCATGCTCGCACCCGGACCCGTGACGTCGAGTCGGATGTGCCTGGTTGTCACGGTGCCACAGATCTTCCCGAGCGGACAGCCGGAGCCGATCGTGGCGGATCAGCCAGTGGCGCTGGGGCTGCCCGTCGCGCTGCCACTGCCCGTCGCGCTCGTGCTGGCCTTCGGCGTGGTCGTCGGAGACGCGCTGGTCGGCGCGTTGGTCGGTGCCGAGGGCACTGTCGTCGGAGTGTTGCTCGGGGTGTTCGACGGCTTCGGCGTGGTGCTGAGTGTCGGGGTGGGCGTCGGGGTGGTCGTCAGCGTCGGCGTGGGCGTCGGCTTGGTGGTCTTCGTGGGCGACGGCGTTGGCGTCGGCTTGGTGGTCTTCGTCGGCGACGGGGTGGGCGTCGGCTTCGGGGTCGCGACGGGCGGGGTCGGGTTGGTCACGACCGGTGCCGGCACCGCGCCGATCACCCGGGTGGCGGCGTACAGCCGGGACCAGCGGACGACCGAGATCTTGACGACGTCGCCAGTGGTGGGCGCCTGCACCATCTTGCCGTTGCCGATGTACATGCCGACGTGGTGGATCGTCGTCCAGCTGCTGCCCGAGGCGAAGAAGAGCAGGTCGCCGGGGAGCAGCGCACTCTGCGGGACGGTGCGGCCCCGGGTGGCGGCGTACTGGTCGCGGGAGACCCGGGGCAGGTCGAAGTAGTCGGCGCCGGGGGACCGGTACGCCGCCCACATCAGGCCCGAGCAGTCGAACTGGTTCGGCCCCTCCTCGGACCACTTGTACGGGTCGCCGAGCTGGGCGAGCGCGTACCGGACCGCGGCCAGTGCCCGGGGGTGCGCGGCCATGCCGCTGATGCTCTGGTTGGAGACGTAGCCGGCACCGATCTGTTGCTCGGTGGCTTCCTGCTGACGTTCGATCTCGATCAGCGCGGCGGCGTTGTCCCGGCGAAGCTTGAGCAGGCTCGCCTCGGCGGTGCGGAGCGCCGTCTCACCGGCGGTGAACCCCGCCTCGGCGGCAACGAGCAGATCCTTGGCCTGGCTGTGCATCTGGTACGCGGCCTGCTCGCCGGCGCGGGCCCGGGACAGCTCCCCGGCGACGCCTGTGGTGCCGCCGTCGACCTTCTCGCCACGGGTGATCGCCTGGAGGCGGCTGAGCCCACGGATGTCCTGGGCGAAGTCGCCCGGCGGCAGCGCGGCGGCGGCCTTGACGGCCTCGGCGGCGGCGGTGTCGGCCGTCTGCTGGGCCCGGAGCAGGGCGTCCTGTGCGGTCGCCAGCGCCTTGCCGGCCGCGTCGAGCTGCGCCTGCGCGTCGACGCGTTTCTGCCGCTTCACCAGCAGGTCCTCGCCGAGCGCGCCGACCTGGACCTCACCGGCGGAGATCGCGGTGGCCAACGGACCGTTGCCGATGTTGACCACCGGAGGGGCGGGCACGCCAGCGACCGGCGCGCCGCCGGGCAGCTGAAGCGAGCCGGTGACCGCCGGGCGCGAACCGGTGTCCGGCACTGTGGTCGGCACGCCGGGCTCCGCGTACGCGGGGGTGGCCAGCACGGCCGCGGCGATCGCGCCGAGCAGGGCGGCCCAGAGCTTCGGACGCAAAACCGGCGAGATCACCGGGCTCCGTCGTCGCTGCCGTCGCCCGCGCCCGCTGTAGACCATGCCGCTCCCCGTCCAACCGCTCGTCGCCGCGCTCGGTGGGCGCGACCGCCGGGACGGTACCAGTGTGTGTGTTCCGCCCCACCTTGTTACTACCGCACCGCGCCACTCATGTCGATGCGTTGTCGGGTTACGGGAGGCTGAGAGTCTGGTGAAGTGGGTCGCTGCCGGCGACCGTGCCGCCGGGCCCGTCGACGCCGCGACGTACGCTCGATCCGGACCGCAGGTGGAAGGGACGTGCCATGGACGCCGGACTCAAGCGTGAGCTCGAAGCGAAGGTGTACGCCGGTGAGCGGCTGACCCGGGAGGACGGGGTCGCCCTCTACGAGAGCGACGACCTGACCTGGCTGGGGCGGCTGGCGCACCACAAGCGCACCGAGCTGAACGGCGAGCGGGTGATGTTCAACGTCAACCGGCACCTCAACCTGACGAACGTCTGTTCGGCGTCCTGTGCGTACTGCTCGTTCCAGCGCAAGCCGGGCGAGAAGGACGCGTACACGATGCGCATCGACGAGGCGGTCCGCAAGGCCAAGGAGATGGAGGACGAGCAGCTCACCGAGTTGCACATCGTCAACGGCCTGCACCCGACGCTGCCCTGGCGTTACTACCCGAAGGTGCTGCGCGAGCTGAAGGCGGCGCTGCCGAACGTCAAGCTCAAGTGCTTCACGGCGACCGAGGTGCAGTGGTTCGAGAAGATCAGCGGCCTGAGCGCCGACGAGATCCTCGACGAGCTGATGGACGCCGGTCTGGAGTCGCTGACCGGTGGTGGCGCGGAGATCTTCGACTGGGAGGTCCGGCAGCACATCGTCGACCACGCCTGCCACTGGGAAGACTGGTCGCGCATTCACGCCCTGGCGCACAGCAAGGGCATGAAGACCCCGGCGACGATGCTGTACGGCCACATCGAGGAGCCCCGGCACCGCGTCGACCACGTGCTGCGGTTGCGCGAGTTGCAGGACGAGACCGGTGGCTTCGCGGTCTTCATCCCGCTGCGCTACCAGCACGACTTCGTCGACTCGGCGGACGGCAAGATCCGTAACCGGATCCAGGCGCGCACCACGATGGCCTCGCCGGCCGAGTCGCTGAAGACGTTCGCCGTCTCCCGGCTGCTCTTCGACAACGTGCCGCACCTGAAGAACTTCTGGGTGATGCACGGGCTGTCGGTGGCTCAGCTCTCGCTGAACTTCGGCGTGGACGACCTGGACGGCTCCGTCGTCGAATACAAGATCACCCACGACGCCGACTCGTACGGCACCCCGAACACGATGCACCGGGACGACCTGCTGCACCTGATCTGGGACGCCGGCTTCCAGCCCGTCGAGCGGGACACCCGCTACAACGTGGTCCGGGAGTACGACAAGGCCCCGTCGCTGGCCGAGCGGCGCGCCGAGCCGCAGCAGGTCTGGGCCTGAGCCACCACGTACCCTCGCAGTCGATGACCGAGCAACGAGGATCCGAGCAGCAGAGCGGCTTTCCCCGCCGGGACGCCGAGGGCCGCATCCGTACCCTGGGCGATCTGCTCGGGGTGTGTCTGGCCGGCCTGGTCATCGGCGTGCTCGCGTTGGTGTTGTTCGACTGGGCGTTCGCCTCGATCGGCGCCGGCGACTTCGGGCACACCAACGGTTGGCTGGCGGTGATCCTGCCGGCCTGGCTGTTCTGGGACGACTTCCGGGCCTGGGAGTTCGGCGCCGCCCGGGTGGTGGCGGCCGTGGTCGCCGCTGCCGTCGGGGTGTTCGCCGGGCTGCTGATCGCCGGTCTGGGCGCGGGGTTGCCGCCGCTGCTCTCCGGCGCGTTGGCGGCGGGGGCGTTCACAGTGGCGTACGCGGCCCTCTGGTTCCCGGGTGTCCGCTGGCTGGCCCGCCGGACCGGCTGACCACGACCGCCCGTCGGGCGGCTCGACCCTTCCGCCGGCAGTGGCGGGCGACGGAGAGAACGGAGTGGTGCAGGTGAGCGCCGCGCTCAAGTACACGCTGGGCCGGATCGGGCTGTTCGTCGCCGTGCTGGCGGGCCTCTGGCTGGTCGACATGAACGTGTTCCTGAAGCTGATGCTGGCGCTGGTGTTCTCCGCCGCGCTCTCCTTCTTCCTGCTGCGCGGTTGGCGCGACGAGATGGCCGGGGAGATCGCCGAAGCGGCCGAGCGCCGCCGCACCGAGAAGGAACGCCTCCGCTCCGCCCTGGCCGGCGAAGACCAAACCCCCACCCCCGACCCCACCGACCCCACCGACCCCCCACGTTGATCAAGAGGTTTGCGTCACCGGAAGCCGTTCTGGTGACGCAAACCTCTTGATCAACACGTGCGGGGGTTGGGCCTACCAGTTGGTGGAGCCGGGGACCTTTGGCCAGGGCTTTGACGTCGGCTTGATCAGGTACGCGACGCCGCCGGAGCCACCGGAGACGCCACCGCTGGCGTTGGTGCGTTTGGTCCGCAGCCAGATCTGCTCGAACTGCGCACGCTTGTAGACGTTGCGCACCACGTCGTTGCTGGACGAGGCCGGGTCGTTGACGATCACGTCACCGTCGGCGGTGAAGCCGACCACCACGAAGAGGTGCCCGGAGGTGCCGTAGTTCGCCCCGTCCAGCTCACTGGCGAGGAAGGACTGGCTGGTCACGACGGGGATGCCGGCGGCGATGAAGCGCTCCAGCTCGTCCAGCGAGTGCAGCCGGGTCACCCGGCCCTCCAACCCGGGGAAGCTGGCCGCGTACGCGGTGTTGAACGGCCAGTTGCCCGCGCCGTCGTACGCGTAGTCGTAGGTCATCCGGGCGGCGTGGTTGACCGTCGGGTCGGGGTAGGTCGGGTCCACCCAGGAGGTGTCGGCCGCCGAGGGCTTACGTCCCCAGTACTCGACCACCATCTCCGTCGAGGTTGGTGAGCACCACGCCTCGCCGCCGCCGTCGTACTCGGGGTAGTGCCCGGAGTGCACGTTCTGCGAGTAGCGCGGCACCGGCAGCTCCCGGCCCCAGGCGATGTGCCCGGCGCTCGGCGGCACTGTGAACCGGTCCGGCACCGTGGAACTCATCGCGCCCAGCATCCGGACCACCGGGGCGGCGCTCTGCCCGGGTGCGCGGTAGAGGGTCAGCTTGAGCTGGTACGACCGCAGCAGCACCCCGGCGGCGGCGTCGTCGATGCTGAAGGTGTCGGTCCAGATCGTCGACCAGGGGTCGCCCTGCCGGTCGACGCTGGTCCGCTTGATGTCGGTGTCGCCGGACGCCCAGCGACCCAGGACGTACCACGGTGTCTGGTCGCCGCTGGTGTAGCTGCCCTGCATCTCCACCTGGATCCAGGTGCCGGCGGGGGTCTCCGCGTTCCAGGAGGCGATCAGCTCGGTGGCGTCGAACCCGACAGGGGTCACCGGCGAGGTCCAGGTGCCGTACTCCCAGGTGCGGGTGGCGCCGGTGTGCGGGTCCGCGTACTCGATGGTGCCGACCGGGCGGGCCAGTGTGACGCCCGCTCGGGCGCCGGGCACGACGCGGGTGCCGGCCCGGCTGCCCCGGTGCCAGTCGGCGGGCCCGGACCAGTCCTGGTAGGTGATCTGCTCGTCGTGGGCGGGTGCGGGCGGGTGGGCCGCCAGCGCCGGCGTGGCGCTGGTGAGCAGGGTGAGCGTGGTGACGCCGGCAAGGGCGGCCGCGCGCAGGCGGGTTCTGGCCATTGGTGCTCCGCGGTGTCGAGGGGGCATCGTCGCTGGTCAGTTTTCCGCTTGGAGGGAAGTTTCGCCAGGTGTTGATAAGTGGAAAATCATTGCCGCCATGATGATCCGCCTGGGATGGCCAACGCAGCGATCGATGTTGATATGACCATGTGACAGGTGGTGAAGTGTCCTTCACCGAGCGGGATCTCCCGCCCATCTAGGAGGTAGTCCATGGCCCTCCGCACGCCCATCCCCCTCCGCCGTGTCCTGGTGCTCGCTGTCGTCACCGGGCTGGGCATCGTCACAGTCGCCGCCGGCCCGGTCGCCGCCCGGCCGGCACCGGACCGCACCGCTGAGCAGGCCGCCGCCGGCTACCGGGTGCTCGGGCCCCGGACCCTCGACGACCGCAACGCGGTGGCCCGCACCGGAGCCGCCATCGACTACTCCGAACACGGCGTGCTGCACATCTCGGCCACCGCGAGCGAGGCCGCCGCGATCGGCAAGCTCGGCTTCCGGCTGGAACCGCTCGCCCCGCCACCCAACGCCGAGCGCGGCGCCGGCGAGTTCGGGGCGCTGGCCTTCCCGCCGGCCGACTCGAACTACCACGACTACGCGGAGCTGACCGCCGTCGTGAACCAGGTCGTCGCCGACCACCCGGCGATCGCCCGCAAGATCAGCATCGGTTCGTCGTACGAGGGCCGCGACCTGATGGCCGTGAAGATCTCCGACAACGTCGGCACCGACGAGAACGAGCCGGAGATCCTGTTCAACTCCCAGCAGCACGCCCGTGAGCACCTGACCGTCGAGATGGCGATCTACCTGCTCAATCTCTTCACCGACGGCTACGGCAGCGACTCCCGGATCACCAACATCGTCAACGGCCGGGAACTCTGGATCGTGCCGACCGTCAACCCGGACGGCAGCGAGTACGACATCGCCACCGGGTCGTACCGGTCCTGGCGCAAGAACCGGCAGCCCAACAGCGGCTCGTCCAACGTCGGCACCGACCTGAACCGCAACTGGTCCTACAACTGGGGATGCTGCGGCGGCTCGTCCGGCAGCACCTCGTCGGAGACCTACCGGGGGCCGTCGGCGTTCTCCGCGCCGGAGACGCAGGCGCTGCGCAACTTCGTCAACGGCCGGGTGGTCGGCGGGGTGCAGCAGATCAAGGCCAACATCGACTTCCACACGTACTCGCAGCTGGTGCTCTGGCCGTACGGCTACACCACAGCGAACACCGCGACCGGGATGAACGCGGACCAGTACAACACCTTCGCCACCATCGGTCAGCAGATGGCGGCCACCAACGGCTACACCCCGGAACAGTCCAGCGACCTCTACATCACCGACGGAGACAGCCTCGACTGGATGTGGGCCACCCACAACATCTGGGCGTACACCTTCGAGATGTACCCGGGCTCGTCCGGTGGCGGCGGCTTCTACCCGCCCGACGAGGTGATCCCGGCGCAGACCTCGCGCAACCGGGAGGCGGTGCTGATCCTCAGCGAGTACGCCGACTGCCCGTACCGGGCCATCGGTAAGCAGTCGCAGTACTGCGGCGGTGGTGGCGGCACCACTGTCTGGTCGGACACCTTCGAGACCGCCACCGGCTGGACCATCAACCCGGCCGGCACCGACACCGCCACAGTCGGCGCGTTCGAGCGGGGCGCCGCCCAGGCGACCACGTCCTCCGGAGCCAAGCAGCTCACCCCGTACGCCGGGTCCAACGACCTGGTCACCGGCCGGCTCGCCGGCTCGGCGGCCGGTGACTACGACGTGGACGGCGGCGTGACCAGCGCCCGGTCACCGGCGGTGACCCTGCCGTCGTCCGGCACGCTTACCCTCTCGCTCGCCTGGTACCTGGCGCACGGCTCGAACGCCTCGTCGGCGGACTACCTGCGGGTGAGCGTGGTGCACAACGGCGGCACCACAGCGCTGCTCACCCAGGCCGGCGCGGCCAGCAACCGTAACGGGAGTTGGGCGCTCGCCAACCTCAACCTCACCCCGTACGCCGGCCAGTCGGTCCGCGTGCTCGTCGAGGCGGCGGACGCGTCCGGAGCCAGCCTGGTGGAGGCGGCTGTGGACAACGTCACCATCACGTCCTCCTGATCGGGTGGGGCCCCGTCCCGCCCCGGCGGGGCCCCACCACCCGCTCCGAAACCCCTGGATCTCGGACATAAGCCTCCCCGGCCCGTGCGGTGCGGGTGTTCGAGGTATCGACGGCTGCCGACCGGCCCTTGATCGATCCGGCACGTCCCGGCGGTGCGCTACCGTCTTAGCGACCAGTCCGCAGCGAAGCCGGTGCTCATCCCGGCGCTGTCCCGCAACTGTGATGCCCCACCGGTAGGTGGGGACGAGCCAGGTCGCCTACGGATCGGTCGCGAAACGCGCTCTCGAGGAAGGGCGCCTCGTGGGCGGGCGTACGAAAGTCCCTGTCGGCGAAGCACCACACTCCTCGACCGACAGGAGGCCCCCATGTTCAGACGTACCCCTCGGCTCTTCGCGGCGACCCTCGCGGTCACCGCGCTCGCCCTCGGCGCCTGCGCCGAGAAGGCCGACGACCAGCCGAGCGCCGGCACCGCTGCCGCCGCCTACCCGGTCACCGTCGGTGCGCTCACCCTCGACAAGCGCCCCGAGAAGATCGTCGTACTGTCGCCCACCGCCACCGAGATGCTCTTCGCGATCGGCGCCGGCCCGCAGGTGACCGCCGTCGACGACCAGTCGAACTACCCGGCCGACGTGCCCAAGACCGACCTTTCCGCCTTCCAGCCGAACGCCGAGGCGATCGCCGGTAAGAACCCCGACCTGGTGGTGCTCTCCGACGACCGCAACAAGATCGTCGAACAGCTCGGCAAGCTGAAGATTCCGGTGTACCAGACTCCGGCGGCGGTCACGCTCGACGACTCGTACCGGCAGATCACCGAGCTGGGCACGCTGACCGGGCACGCCGACCAGGCCACCGACGTCGCCACCCGGATGAAGGACGACATCGCCAAGCTGGTCAAGGACCTGCCGCAGCGCGCCGAGAAGCTCACCTACTTCCACGAGCTGGGCCCGGAGCTCTACAGCGCCACCAGCAAGACCTTCATCGGCTCGCTCTACAGCCAGGCCGGCCTTACCAACATCGCCGACCCGGCCGACGCGGACGGTAAGAACTTCGGCTACCCGCAGCTGTCCCAGGAGTTCATCGTCAAGGCCGACCCGGACTTCGTCTTCCTGGCCGATGCCAAGTGCTGCCAGCAGAGCGCCGACACGGTCAAGGCGCGCAGTGGCTGGGCGGGCCTCACCGCGGTGAAGAACAACCAGGTCGTCGCCCTCGACGATGACATCGCCTCCCGCTGGGGCCCACGGGTCGTGGACCTGCTCCGGGTCATCATCGACGCGGTCGCCAAGGTGCCCGCGTGACCGTCGTCCGTCGGTGACCGGGCCGCGACAGGTGTCCGATCCGGCACCAACCGGTCGGCCGGCCGAGCCGCCGCCGTCGTCCCAGCGGGCCGAGCCACGTTCCGGGGCCCGGCCCGCCGGGCTGCCGTCCGGGGCCCGGCCCGCCGGGCTGCCGTCCGGGGCCCGGCCCGCCGGGCTGCCGTCCGGGGCCCGGCCCGCCGGGCTGCGCATGCGGTGGCTGCTCGCGGGGTTGGTCGCGGTGCTCGTCGCGCTCGTCGTCGGGGTGTCGCTCGGCCCGGTGAGCCTGCCCCCGGGCAGCGTCGCCGCCGAGCTGCTCAACCTGTTTCCCGGGGTGCACCTCGACAGCGGGCTGACCGAGCGTGAGATCGCGATCGTCACCGAGTTGCGCCTGCCCCGGGTGGTGCTGGGCCTGCTCGTCGGCGGTCTGCTCGCCCTCGCCGGTGGTTGCTACCAGGGCGTGTTCCGCAACCCGCTGGCCGACCCGTACCTGCTCGGTGTGGCCGCCGGCGCCGGCCTCGCTGTCACCGCGGCGATCGCCCTCGGCGGCGCCGGCCGGCAGGGCACGCTCTCCGGGTTGCCGATGACCATTCCGCTGGCCGCGTTCGCCGGTTCGCTGCTCGCCGTCACGATGACCTACGTGCTCGGCGCTGCCGGTGGGCGTCGCGGGTCACCGGCGATGCTGATCCTTGCCGGGGTGGCGGTCTCCGCGTTCCTCTCCGCCGGGCAGACGTACCTCCTGCAACGACACGCCGACAGCATCCAGCCGGTCTACTCCTGGTTGCTCGGCCGGCTGGCCACCGCCGGTTGGCACGACGTGCTGCTGGTGCTGCCGTACGCCGCGCTGACCACTGTCGTGGTGCTGCTGCACCGCCGCGAGCTGGACGTCCTCGCGGTCGGCGACGACGAGGCGAGAAGTCTGGGCCTGCACCCGCAGCGCACCCGCTACCTGTTGATCGCCGCCGCCTCGCTGGGCACCGCCGCTGCGGTCTCCGCGACCGGCCTGATCGGGTTCGTCGGCATCATCGTGCCGCACACCGTCCGGCTGCTCGCCGGGTCCAGCTACCGGGTGATCCTGCCGATGTCACTGCTGTTCGGCGGCGCGTTCCTGGCGCTGACCGATGTGGTGGCCCGCACCGTCGCCGCTCCGTCCGAGCTGCCGATCGGAGTGGTGACCGCCCTGCTGGGTGGCCCGTTCTTCGTCCTCGTGCTGCGGACCGCCCGGCGAGTGCTCACGTGAGCCGCGAACCCGCCAGCCGCGAGCCCGCCAGCGGCACGCCGGCCGTCGAGGTGCGCGGGCTGCACGTCGCCCTCGGTGGCACGCCGATCCTGACCGGCGTCGACCTCACCGTCGCCGTCGGCGAGTGGGTCACAGTGATCGGCCCGAACGGCGCCGGCAAATCCACACTGTTGCGCGCCGTCGGCGGCCTGCTGCCCGCGCCGAAGGCGATCACTCTCTTCGGTACGCCGAGCGCCGCGCTGCGCCGTCGGGACCGCGCCCGGATAGTGGCCACTGTGGCACAGTCCCCGGTGGTGCCGCCCGGCATGTCGGTGCTGGACTACGTGCTGCTCGGCCGCACCCCGTACATCCCGACCCTCGGCCGGGAGTCGACAGCCGACGTCGACGCCGTGCACGAGGTGCTGGGGCGGTTGGACCTCGCCGGCTTCCACCGTCGCGAACTGGCCACCCTCTCCGGCGGTGAACGGCAGCGGGTCTTCCTCGCCCGCGCGCTCGCCCAGGGCGCGACGCTGCTGCTGCTCGACGAGCCGACCAGCGCGCTCGACATCGGCCACCAGCAGGACGTGCTCGAAGTCGTCGACCAGCTACGCCGCGAGCACGGCCTGACCGTCCTGGCCACGATGCACGACCTCTCCCTGGCCGGTGAGTACGCCGACCGGATGGTGATGCTCGCCGCCGGCCAGGTGGTGGCCGCCGGGACTCCGCCCGAGGTGCTGACCGAGAAGCTGCTCGCCACCCACTACCGGGCCAGCGTCCGGGTGGTCCCCGGTGTCCACGGCCCGTTGGTGGTCCCCGTCCGCCCCACCCGCCCCTGAGCACGCCGGCGCTGGGTCAGGGGCCCAGGTCGATGACGGAGAAGAGGGCGCCCTGGGGGTCGCGGAGGGCGGCGAAGCGGCCCGCCGGGATGTCGCGGGGCGGGACCAGGATGGTTCCGCCCAGCTCGGCGGCGCGGGCCGCGGCGGCGTCCGCGTCGGCCACCGCGAAGTACACGGTCCAGTACGCGGGCAGGTCGGCCGGGAAGTCGTTGGCCAGCGGCGGCATCATCCCGGCGACGATCTGCGTCCCGAGCCGCCACCCGGTGTAGGTCATCGCGCCCACCGCCTGGTCGTCGGGTTGCCAGCCGAACACCAGCTCGTAGAAGACCTTCGCGCCCTCGGGATCGGGGGTGACCAGCTCGTTCCAGCTCATCGCGCCCGGCGCGTTGAACACCTCGGCACCGGCCATGGCCAGTGGCTGCCACACGCTGAACGTGGCGCCGGCCGGGTCGGCGAAGACCGCCATCCAGCCCCTGTCGAAGACCTCGAACGGGGGTACGACGACCTGCCCGCCGGCCCGTTCGACACGGCCGGCGACCAGTTCGGCGTCGTCGGTGGCGAGGTACGTCGACCAGATCGGGACCTGGTCCGGTATCGCGGGCGGGCCGGCGCCGGCCACCGGCTTACCGTCGAGCAGGAAGACCGTGTAGCCGCCCGCCTCGGGCTCCGGGGTGACCTGGCCGGTCCACCCGAACAGCTCCGGGTAGAAGCGCCGCGCGTCGGTCAGGTCCGGGGTGGCCAGGTCGGCCCAGCAGGGCGTACCCGGCGGGACGGTGCTCACGTCAAGACCCCTCTCGGCCCGGGCGGCCACGGCGGCCCCCTGCCGGAATCCTGGCACCGTCCCGCCGCGGCCCGGGGCGGAAACGGACGAATCGTCAGCTGAACCGGCGACCCTCGTCTCGCCGGTACGCCCAGCCGGCGAGCGCGGCGAGCAGCACCACCCAGACACCGAGCATGATCACTGCCAGCGGCTCCACGTCGTAGTCGGCCGCCGCCGCCCACATCAGTTCGGCAGCGCCCCGGGTGGGCAGGTACGGCGCGATCGTCTCGATGAACCCGGGCGCGTCACCCGGCGCGGAGAGCAGGCCGCCGCCGAAGGCCAGCGGCAGGAAGAGCACCTGCGCCACCACGATCGCCGCCTTGCTCGGCAGCGAGTAGCCGATGGCGAGCCCCATCAGCGTGAACGGCACCGAGATGACGGCCACGGTGCCGAGGGCCAGCAGGAACGCCGCAGGGGTGACCTGGGCCGCGGTCAGCGTCGCGCCGATCACGACGACCGGGATCAGCGAGAGGTAGGTCAGCGCCAGGCCGGCCAGCACCCGGCCGGCGAACCGCGGCGCCGGCCCCGCCGGCAGGGTCCGGGTGTACGGGTTCCAGGGCTGGTCGCGGTCCTCGGCGACACCGACGCCGTACTGGAAGATGTTGGCGCTCATCACCGAGAAGGTGACCATCGACGCGGTGGCGTAGGTGGCGCCGACCGGATCGTCACCGGCGAACGGCACCACGAAGAAGATCATGGCGGCGGCCGGAAAGAAGGCGCTGCCGAAGACGGCCACCGGAATCCGGATGATCTCCAGGAGTTGGTAGCGGGCGTGGACCAGGGCGAGCTGCACGGGGGCCTCCTCAGACTGTGGTGGGTCGGCCGCCGGCAGCGGCGGTGGTGGGTCGGCCGGTGCCGGCGGGCACGTCCCCGCTGGTCGCCTCTCCGCTGGTGATGGCGAGGAACGCCTCCTCCAGCGAGGTCGGCCGTACCTCCAGGTCGGTGAACGGGGTCTTGGTCGTGACCAGCGCTCGGACCAGCTCATCGGCGTCGGTGGTGAGCAGGTGCAGTCGACCGTCGACCCGTTCGGTGCGAACCACCCCGGGCAGGTCGGGCAGGTTGTCGGCGACCAGGCTGACCCGGCGTACGCCCACGATGCCGCGCACCGCGTCCACGCTGTCGTCGGCGAGGACCCGGCCCTGCCCGATGACCACCACCCGGTGGGCGAGCGCCTCCACCTCCTCCAGGTAGTGGCTGCTCAACAGCACGGTGCCACCGTCGTCGTGGAATGCCCGGATCGCCTCCCACAGGGTGTGCCGGGCGGCCACGTCCAGGCCCGTGGTCGGCTCGTCGAGCAGCACCAGCCGGGGCCGGCCGACGAACGCCAACGCCACCGCCAACCGGCGACGCTGCCCACCGGAGAGCCCACCGGTCTGCCGCCGTGCCAGGTCGGCGAGACCGAAGCGGTCCAGCAGCTCGGCCCGGGGTACCGGGTCGGGGTAGTGCGCGGAGACGAAGTCGACCACCTCGCCGACGCGCAGCGTGCCGGGCAGGCCGGTCTCCTGCGGGGTGACCCCGATCTGCCGCCGGCTCGCCGGGTCGCGGGGGTCGCCACCGAACAGCTCCACCCGCCCGGAGCTGGGGCGGCGCAGACCTACCAGCAGGTTCATCAGGGTGCTCTTGCCGGCGCCGTTCGGCCCGAGCAGGCCGACCAGCTCACCGGCCCGGACTTCCAGGTCGACACGATCGAGGGCGAGGACGTCGCCGTACCGGCGGCTGGCCTGGTCGGCGCGGGCGAGGGTCATGACAACTCCTTCGACGGGGCGGGGTCGAGCAGGGCGCGTATCGCTTCGGTGTACTCCTCGAACGCCAGTCGGCCTCGCCGGCTGAGCCGGACCAGGGTCGCCGGGGTGCGTCCACGATGGGTCTTGCTGATCTCCACGTAGCCGGCGTCCTCGAGTTTGCGCAGGTGCACAGAGAGGTTGCCGGCGGTCATCGCGAGCAGCTCCTGTAGCCGGGGGAACGCGATCCTGTCGCCCTCGCTGAGGGCGGAGAGGCTGGCGACCACCCGCAGCCGGGCCTGCGCGTGGATGACCGGATCCAGCTCGGTCACGGCTGCTGTCGCTGTCGCCGCCGGGCGAGCGCGCCGGCCACCAGAATTCCGCCACTGCCCGCCACCGCCATGACCAACGCGTGCCAGCCCGGTCCGGCGAACGCGCCGAGCAGGTTGATCACGCTGATCCAGACGCCGAGGCGGAACAGGTCCCGGTCCAGCCAGATCGCCCCGCCCGCCATCTGCAGCGCGCCGATCAGCCCGACCGAGGTGGTCGACCAGAGCAGCGCCGCCAGATCGTGCGGCAGGTGCCCGCTGATCCGGCCGAGCCCGGCGTAGACGCCCAGCGATCCCAGGCCCCAGGCGTACCCGTACCAGCGGCCACGCTGGGCGGAGTCGCCGCTCACCTGGTCGTAGGCCCGCTCCCTGGCCGTCGCCTGCACTGCGGCAGCGGCCAGCAGCAGTACGAAGAGGACGGTCAGCGGCAGCCAGCTGGGCAGTGCAACCAGAGCCCGGTCACCAGGGGTGAACCGGAGGAAGAACAGCCCGAAGCCGATCAGCCAGGCGACACCCCACGGCCAGTAGAGCAGGCGGGCGTCGGGATCGAGTCGGCGTGCCGTCGCCGACCGTTGGTCCTGGATCAGCCGGAGCGCCGCCGCCGCGTCGGTGGGTGGTGAATCATCGTCGGGGTCCACGCAAACTACTTTAAAACACAAAGTCGAGTTGAGTGACCCCGTCATCACCGATGGGACCCCCCGATCGAGGCGAGCAGTGCCTATGGTGGTCAGTCGTGACGACTGATCCGTCGCACAGGCCACAGGGGAGGGTTCGTGTCAAGCCCGAGCAATGAGTTGGAGGTCCAGCCGGAGGCTCTGACGGCGTTCGCCGCCGGTTCCAGGGATCGGGCGGCCCGTTTCCGCGAGCTGCACCGCGCCTTCGGTGACGGGCACGTGCCACGGCACGCCTTCGGGGTGATGCCGGCGTCCTTCAACCTCGCGGCGACGTACGCCGAGCAGTTCGAGGCGTGCCTGCAAGGGCTCGCTGACGGCGCCGAGATGATGGCGGACATCGCCGAGGGGCTCACTGACACCGCCGCCGCCTACACCGGCACCGACGCGGCCAACACCGACCTCTTCGTCCCCGGACGCCCGCCCGCTCCCGACGTCATCGCACCCGGCCCCTGGTCGGGTGGCACCGGCGCTCCGAACGGTTCGGTGCCGGCGTGAGCACCGAGGCGTTGCAGCGCAACAAGACCTACTTCGAGCAGATCGTCTCGGGCACGCCCGAACCCTTCAAGCCGCTCTCCAACGCGGTGCTCTGGCCGTTCGAGCAGCTGCTGGAGCTGGTCGCTGGCGAACCGGACGACCTGATGCGGGCCGCGCAGCTCTGCCTGGACACCGGCGCCGCGGTACGGGAGATCGCCGGCGACCAGATCGCCGACCGGGCCCGGTTGCGTGGCGCCTGGACGGGCGACGCCGCCGAGGGCTTCCATGCCTCGATGGAGTCGGTGGAAGCGGCGATCGAGGAACTGGCCCAGGGGCTCGACGGCACCAAGGACGTGCTGGTCGAGGCAGCGAACGCGGCGGTGGACGCGTTCAATCTGCTGGTCGAGCTGATCCTCGAGTTCCTGCTCTGGTTCCTCACCGAGGTGATCATCGCGGCGGTGGCCGCGGCGCTGAGCGCCGGCGTCTCGTTGGCCGCCACAGTGGTCCGGGTGCTAGCCCGGCTGGCCACCACAGTGGGTCGGATGGTCAAGATCGTCGCCCGGTTCGCCGAGGTGCTCACCCGCCTCGCCGCCCGGTTGGGCAAGGTCGCCGGGCAGCTCCGCAAGTACGCGGACACCGTCATGGAGCTCAAGCAGCGGAAGAAGCAGTACAAGCTGCTCAGCAAGGGCGGCTGGACGCCAGAGGGGCGCGCCTTCCAGGTCGAGAAGTTCAAGACCCTCTTTCCGGGCAAGTTCGTCATCAACCAGGTCTCGCCGGTCAACATCCCCGGGTTCGGAGGCGCTCTGCTGGACACCGGCGTGGGCCTGCACGACATCTCCGACGGGCAGAAGGACCGCAACTACCTGGTGGACGGCACGTACAGCGAGGACCTGGGCCCGTACACAGTGGGTGTGCAGAATGTCTTCGACTCCATCGTGAACTGAGAGGCAGCCATGACCTTCCCCGCTCTGGACCGAATCGAGGCGCTGGCTCGCAACCTGGACGGATGGCAGCGGCAACTCGCCGACCGGATGGCGGAGCTGGAGCAGACCAGCGCCGAGGGCGTGAGCGACTCCGGCCTGGTACGGGTCACCGCCGCGGCCGACGGCAAGATCGTTTCAACGGAGCTGAACGCGCGAGCGATGCGTCTGGATTCCTACAGCCTGGCCGAGGAGTTCACAGCGGCCGCCAACCGGGCGCAGGAGGCTGCCGCGGCCCGGGTCCGGGAGTTGGTCGGCGAGGTCATCGGCGAGCCAGGCGGCGGTCCGCGCCGGCCCACCGACCACGAGGGGCGCTGATGACGGCCGACGAGAGTCAGGCACGGTACGTCGAGGGGATCACCCGACTGCTGGCGGCCGGGGAGCAGGTGCGCGCGGTGGCCCAGGTGCGAGCGGGCGGAGGGCTGACGCCGGCGCCGCCCGCACAGCCATCGGCCCCGCCCGCCACGGGTGGGCCGGGCTTCCTGGGTGTCCTGCTCAACGTGCTGTCACCGAACATCACCTTCGGTCGGGCGGACAACGCCGTCGACTGGCTCTTCTTCGGGGTCGGAGGTCGAGGCGAGCCAGATTCCCAGGCATCAGTGCTGCACCATGCAGTGACCGCGGCGGTGAAGGGCCCCGGCCTTCGAACCCTCGTGCTGGGGGTCACCGACCAGCGGCTGCTGCTCGGCGCGACAGCACCCGTCGGGCTGCTCTCCAACTCGGCGGCGGACGAACAGGCGAAGGCCGACATCGAACTGCTCGGGTCCGTCCCGCGCACGGCCGTCACCGCCCGGGTCGGCAGGTACCGGCTGAACTGGAAGCGGCTGCGGATCGACTTCGTCGACGGGTCGTGGCTGTCGTTCCACGTGCCGCTGGCCGACTCCAGCCGCCCGCTGCGGGAGGTCGCGGCAGCCCTGTCAGCCCGCTGACCCGCCGACGAGCGGGGCGGGCAGCGGCGCAACGTGCAGCACCGCCAGCCGGGACACCGCCCGGGTGAGCACCACGTACAACCGGTGCAGCCCGCGCGGCTCGGCCGCGACGATCGCGGCCGGCTCGACCACCACCACGTGGTCGTACTCCAGGCCCTTCACCAGCGTCGCCGGCACCACTGTGACCCGCTCAGCGGCCGCCACGTCGTCGGCGGTCGCGGTTTCGACACCGGCCTCGGCCAGCGCCGCGCGCAGGCCGTCGACCGCGTCGTCCGCGGCGATCACACCGACCGAGCCGTCGTGCGCGAGTGCCGCCTGCACCTCGGCCACCGTCGCCGAGGTCAGGTCGGTCACCGTACGCACATCCAGGCCGCCGTCGTGGCGCAGCGACTCGGCCGGCGGTACGTCCACCGCGAGCGCCGGGAGCAGCAGGTTCGCGAATGCCACGACTGCGGCGGGCACCCGGAAACCGACTGTCAACGGGACCACCACCGCGTCCGGCTTGCCCAGATGGGCGAGGGATTCCCTCCAGTCCGTCGCCGCCCACGGCGCGGTGCCCTGGGCGAGGTCACCGAGGAGCGTGACCGAGCCGTGCTCGCTGCGCCGCGCGATGGCCCGACACTGCATCGGGGAGAGGTCCTGCGCCTCGTCCACCACCACGTGTCCGAACCCGGAGAGCCGTTCCAGCAGCCCGGTCGCCTCGTCGATAAGCACCGCGTCGGCAGCGGTCCAACGGGTCGCCTTCGGCGTGCGGGCCGGCTTCGCCCAGCTGAGCTGCGCCTGCTCGGCGTCGCTGAGCAACCCGTCCGCCGCGGCGGCGAGCCGGTCCGGGTCGGAGAACAGGCCGTGCACCAGCCCTTCCGGGGTGAGCGCCGGCCAGACCGCGTCCAGGAAATCGAGTACGGGCCGGCAGCGGCTCATCCGGCGCAGCCAGGCATCGCTGGGCGACTCCGCACGCCGTGCCTCGGCCTGCCGTTGCAGCAGGCTCACCACCCGCGCCTGGACACGTTCCCGACCCGTGCCGTACGGCAGCCCCTCCCGGCGGGTCTCTTCGACGATCCGGTGCAACGGCTCCACCCCGATGCGCCAGCGGAACGAGCCGTCCGACACGGTGATCGACTCGGTCGGGCTGCCGATCTGCCCCTGCACCGCGCGCCGCAGCACGCTCGCCATCCGTACGTCGTGTTTGAGCGCGGCCACCGCCGGCGCCTCGACCGCCCGCACCGCCACCCGGGAGATCAACTCCTCCACCGTTGCCTGCTCGACCTCGACCTCACCGAGCGCCGGCAGCACCGCCGCGATGTACGACAGGAAGGCCCGGTTCGGCCCGACGATCAGCACACCCGCCCGCCGCAACCGCTCCCGATGCAGGTAGAGCAGGTACGCGGCCCGGTGCAGACCGACAGCCGTCTTTCCCGTACCCGGCGCGCCCTGCACACAGATCGAGTCGGCCAGGTCAGCCCGAACCAGCTCGTCCTGCTCCGGCTGGATCGTGGCGACGATGTCCCGCATCGGCCCGACGCGTGGACGCTCGATCTCGGCGGTGAGGATCCGACTGGTCGTACCGAGCTCTTCGCCCCGATCCAGCCGCTCATCCTCGAAACTGGTCAGCAGACCATTGCTGAACCCGAACCGCCGCCGAACCGCCACCCCCTGCGGATCCCGCACACTGGCCCGGTAGAACGAACGGGAGACAGGTGCCCGCCAGTCCAGCACCAACGGCTCACCACGCTCATCGGTGACATGCCGCCGCCCCACGTGATACCGCCGACCGTGATGATCGCCGCTGGTGTCGGGTGCGGTCGGGTCGTTGGCGGGTCTGCTGGCTGTGGGCCTGTCCCTCGTCGTGCTGTTGTCCGTGGGCCTGCCGTCCGTGGGCC
The DNA here is from genome assembly GCF_040649935.1 of Micromonospora sp. NPDC048842. Lineage (NCBI taxonomy): Bacteria > Bacillati > Actinomycetota > Actinomycetes > Micromonosporales > Micromonosporaceae > Micromonospora > Micromonospora sp. NPDC048842. The sequence goes on from NZ_JBEZGK010000019.1 coordinate 30,611, forward strand.
TGCCGTCCGTGGTCCTGCCGTCCGTGGTCCTGCCGTCCGTGGTCCTGCCGTCCGTGGGCCTGCCGTCCGTGGTCCTGCCGTCCGTGGTCCTGCCGTCCGTGGGCCTGCCGTCCGTGGGCCTGCCGTCCGTGGTCCTGCCGTCCGTGGTCCTGCCGTCCGTGGGCCTGCCGTCCGTGGTCCTGCCGTCCGTGGGCCTGCCGTCCGTGGGCCTGCCGTCCGTGGTCCCGGTGTTGGTGGTGCTGTTGTTCGGGGCGCCGGCGAAGTCGAGGCGGCCGAAGAAGAGCGGGGTGGTCGGGTCGTCGGCCAGCTCGGCGACCCGGCGGGCCAGGGTGCGGCCGAGCGTCTCCGCCGCGTACGCGTCGCCGGCCACCTGGTCGCCGGTGGCGAAGAGAGACTCGGCCCGCTCCCGCATCCGACCCAACGCGGCCCGCGAGGTGGTGAGGTGTGCGCGCTCGGCGGCCAGGTCCGCGTCGAGGTCGGTGTCGAGCTGGGTGTCGAGGTCAAGTGCGGGCATGCTGACGTCCCATCGTTCACATCTGCTGCGCGCTCGCGTGTCCGGGGGCGGATGGCCGGCCGCCCGGCGCGAAGACGTCCGTTCCGGTGCAGCTCACCTCGGCCGTCAAGCGGGCTGCAACCCTACGCTCCCCAACCCGACGTATCCAGCGAATTACCGACGCGACCACCCGTCCGAGACGGCGTGTTGCCCGGTCGGGTGTCGTTCGGCGACCACGCCCCGCTCCGCGCCGAACTTCTTGAGGCCGCGACCGTCGCGACGCCGGTGATCCACTCGACTTACAGGAAGTCGCGGTGTCTGGGCCGGTGCGACAACCCGGTTTTCAGGAAGCCGAGTCGATCACCGGAAGACACGGCTGAGGCGGCAGGGACAGCAGGCTTGTCGAGGTCGAGGTCGAGGTCGAGGTCGAGGTCGAGGTCGAGGTCGAGGTCGAGGTCGAGGTCGAGGTCGCGATGACGGTGGCGACCGCGGTGGCGACCGCGGT
>NZ_JBEZGK010000019.1:31705-130099 GCF_040649935.1 Micromonospora sp. NPDC048842
GGTGGCGGTGGCAAGGCGCGGTGCTGAGGCGACGGTGGTGAGGCCGTGGCGGTGGCAAGGCGGTGGCGGTGGCAAGGCGCGGTGCTGAGGCGACGGTGGTGAGGCCGTGGCGGTGGCAAGGCGGTGGCGGTGGCAAGGCGCGGTGCTGAGGCGACGGCGGTGAGGCCGTGGCGGTGGTGAGGCCGTGGCGGTGGCAAGGCGGTGGCGGTGGCAAGGCGGTGACAGTGGCGGCGATGCGTGCCTGGGTCTCCGGGTCTGCGGCGGCGCGGGCGCTCGCAAGATGTGGGCGCGGGCGGCGCCGGCTTGGTTGCCGGAATCAGCAGCGCAGGTGGTAGAGGTTGCGACGCGGGGTGCGCAGTGGGTCCAGCCAGCCGGGCGGGAGGAATTCAGGTCGACCGTCCGCCGCGAGACGGACCGTCCAGTCGCCGCGGTGGATGAACCGGTGATGGTAGCCACAGAGCAGTACCGCATTGCCCAGCGCCGTCACCCCGCCGTCGGCCCAATGTCGGATGTGGTGACCGTCGCACCATCTCGGCGGCCGATCACAACCAGGAAAGGCGCAACCGCCGTCCCGCAGGACCAGCGCGCGCCGCAACGGGCCGGTGAATAGCCGGCGCTGCCGGCCGACGTCCAGAACCTGACTGTTGCCGTCCAGCACGACCGGCAGCACGCCCGCATCACAGGCCAGGCGGCGGACCGCACCGGGGGTGAGGCGCGTGCCGGTCTCCAGTGTTCCGGCGCGTACGCCGTTGACCAGTTCCTCCAGCGAAACGCTCACCACCAGCTGAGGACGGTCACCGCCGTTGTCGGGCAGCTGACCGGTACGTAACGCCAGTCGGCAGATCTCGCCCAACGCGTCGACGCGGCGCTGACCAGGACTGCGGTCATCCTGCTCACCCGCTGGGGCGCAGAGCGGGTCGATCGCCTCGCGCAGCAGGCTCGCGGTTTCGGTGTCGAGGTTGCCGCTGAGGCGTACCTGGCCGTTCCGTTGCTCGGAGAGCGTGACGTGCCGGCGGGCCTCGGCTCGCTCGGTGGCCCGCTCCAGTGCCTTCAACTCAGCCTGGTCGGCCAATTCCGGGGCGACGTGCGCGAGGACGCGCTCGCCGAGCCGGCTCAGGCTTGTCGGATCGAAACGGTCGGCCCAGGTGACCAGTAGTTGGGTGGCCTTGTCCGCCACCTCGGGACCGGCCTCGACCGGGAGGGCGGCGATCGTCTCGGCCACCACCCGACCCTGCTCGACGGTGATGGCACCGCTGAGCAGCGCGTCGCGCACCGCTGGCGGGGCGGCGTCGATGACGGCGGCGAGCTGGACCAGTTGGCGCGCGCTGCGACCGGAGAGCCGGAGCCGCTCCCGAAGCCAGACGGCGGTGGACGAGGCGCCCTGGGTGACCGCCAGCCCACGACCGTCCAACTCGCGGACCAGACCGAGCTGAACGGCGGCCAACCGCTGCGCCAACACGTGAGTCGCGTCGAGAGAAGCAAGCAACTCGTCATCGGAGAGCGCCCAGAGCGCGGTCTCGGCGCAGTCGTCAACTGCCCCATCCACCTGCGCCAACGCCTCCAGCATAAAAGCAGAATAGAACTGGTGTACGACAACTTGGAGTCGCCCTGATCGATGAGCCAACTAAATTTCGTCGATCATCGTGAGCTGCCCACTTGTCCCGTCAGCTTGCGCATCCGCCAAGCTGCGTCGCCAAGCTGCGTCGCCAAGCCGTGCCGCCGTGCCGCCGCGCCGCCGTGCCGCCGCGCCGCCGTGCCGCCGTGCCGCCGAACCGCCGTGGCGCGAAGCCGCCCCGCCAAGCCGTGCCCGCCGTCAAATCCGCTGCTCGCGGCCGAAGGCAAAGGCGCGGCCGACGGGCGTTGGTCCGAGCGGGGCGCGGGGGTGATGGCAGGTTGGGGGAGCTGCCGGGATCATGGGCGTATGACCGAGGCCCGCTCCGACTCGCGCCGGATGACAATCAGTGACCCCCAGGTGATGCGGGCGATGGCCCATCCGGCCCGGATCGCGATCATGGAGTATCTGAACAGTCGCAAGGGTGGTGGGACTGCCACGGAGTGTGCCGAGATCGTCGGGCTGTCGCCGAGCGCAACCAGTTACCACCTGCGGGCGCTGGCGAAGTTCGGCCTGGTTGAGCAGGCGCCGAGCCGGGGGGACGCGCGCGAGCGGCTGTGGCGTGTGCCGAGTGTGAGTGTGCTGGTCGAGGCGGGTCGTGATGCCGGGCCCGAGGCGCGTGCGGCCGAGCAGGCGCTGGTGGAGGCGCATGCGGTCCGGGCCATGGAGCGAACCCGGGACTGGTTGCGGCGCGCCGGGGACGAGCCGGCCGAGTGGTACGACACGGCCTTGTTCAGCGACACGCTGTTGCTGCTCACCGCCGAGGAGTTGGCCGAGTTGAACGAGGCGGTGCTGGCGCTGCTCCGGCCGTATCACCCGCGGCGGCGGCAGGGTGTCCCGCCGCCGGGGGCGCGCACTGTCGCTGTGCAGTACCGGACGGTGCCGCTGGCATAGCCGGACTTGCATGAATCAGTTGTGAAGTATTATTTTCGAAGTATGTCCTTCACAACTGACGAGTCGCGCTGGTCGGATGTCTGGCTCGCCGCTGCCGCCCGGGGCACCACCATCTGCGGTGACTTCCTCGCCGCGACCGCGCTGGCGCTGGCCCTACAGGGCGCTGGCGCAGGTGGGCTGGCCGTATCGGGGCTGCTGCTGGCCGCCACGCTGCCTCTGGTGGTGTTCGCCCCCCTCGCGGGCCGACTCGCCGACCGGATAGACAGCCGTACCTTGCTGGTGACAATCGGGTTCGGGCAGGCCGCGATCTGCGCGCTCCTCGCCGTCGTCGAACAGCCGGTCCTGGTGGTCGGGCTCGTCGCCCTGTTGGCCTGCGGGCTCGCGGTGACGCAACCCTGCCTGGCGGCGCTGCTGCCGGCGATGGTCCGCCCGGCTGACCTGCCCCGAGCCAGCGCGATCAGTCAGAACGCCGTCTCGCTCGGTGCGCTCGGCGGGCCGGTACTGGCCGGCCTGTTGGTGGGGCAGTTCGGCACCCGCGTACCGCTGCTTCTTGATGCCGCTACCTACCTGGCGCTCGTGGTCGCGGGCCTGCTGCTGCGGACCCGACGCGGCGGCCGCCGGCCCGCCGTGAGCAGCGAGGCCGCCGTTGCCAGCCCGGCAGCCGTGAGCAGCGAGGCCGTCTCGGGCAGCCAGGCCGTCTCGGGCGGCGTGGCACCCCCCGGGGGTACGGAGATCGGCTGGCGGCTGCGTCGTGATCCGCTGATGCTCGTCATGGTGGTGAGTACCGCAGTGGTGATCGCGGCGATCGGCGGTATCAACGTGATCGAGGTCTTCTTCATCCGGGAGACGCTGGGGGATTCGGCGACCACATACGGCCTGGTCAGTGCCGCATGGATGGCCGGCATGCTGCCGGGGAGCTGGCTTGCCGTACGACTCGCCAGGCGGCTCTACGACGACGGCGCGTTGGTACGGGGGGTGCTGGCCACTCTGGCCGTGTGCAGCCTGATGGTGTTGCTCGCGGCGACGGTGCCGGCGGCGGGTGTGCTGGTGCCGCTCTGGCTGGTGGGGGGCGCGGCCAACGGCGGCGAAAACGTCTTCGCCAACCTGCTCACCGCTCGGCGGGTGCCGGAGGCGATGCGCGCTCGGGCGTACGCCACCTACGGCGCGGCGGTGCAGGGTGGTTCGATGGTGGGCTTCCTGATCGGCGGGGCGTTGCTCGCGGTCGTTCCGCCTCGGCCGCTGATCGCCGGCGCCGGTGTGGTGGGGCTGCTGGTGGTGCTGGCCTTCGTGCCGGTCGTGACCCGGGCGGTACGACGGTCGTCAAGTGCGGGCTTGGCCACTCCGGGCCGGCCCGCCGAGCCGGAGCCAGCCGCCGGGGATACGGTCGGGCCATGGCTGAGCGCATCGCACGCCCGCGGGTCGGGCACATCCAGTTCCTGAACTGCCTGCCGATCTACTGGGGTCTGATGCGCTCCGGTGCCCTGCTCGACGTCGACCTGCACAAGGACTCGCCGGACCGGTTGAGCGCGGCGCTGGTCGCCGGCGACCTCGATATCGGCCCGATCACGCTGTTGGAGTATCTGAAGCACGCCGACCAGCTGCTACTCCTGCCGGACCTGGCGGTGGGCAGCGACGGGCCGGTGCTCTCGGTCAACATGGTCTCCACCCGACCGCTCGCCGAGCTGGACGGCGCCCGGGTGGCGCTCGGCTCGACCTCGCGGACCGGGGTCATGCTGGCTCAGCTACTGCTCGCCGAGCAGTACAACGTGCGGCCCGAGTACTTCCGCTGCCCGCCGGACCTGACCCAGATGCTGCTGGAGGCCGACGCCGCAGTGCTGATCGGGGACGTGGCGCTGCGGGCGTACTACGAGGCACCGCAGAAGGGTCTCACTGTCACCGACCTCGGGCAGGCGTGGCGGGAGTGGACCGGGCTGCCGATGGTCTTCGCCGTCTGGGCGGTCCGCCGCGACTTCGCCGCCGCCCACCCGGGCCTGGTGAAGGAGGTGCACGAGGCATTCCTGCGCTCGCGCGATCTCTGCCTGGCGGAGTTGGACCAGGTCGCCGAGGCGGCTGCCCGCTGGGAGACCTTCGACGCGGAGACGCTTGCCACGTACTTCCGGACCCTCGACTTCTCCCTCGGCGAGCGGCAGGTCGCCGGGCTGCGCGAGTGGGCCCGGCGGGCCGCCGCCATCGGCGAGGCCCCGGCGCTGCCGGACGGCGGCCCGGAGTTCTTCGCCGGCTGACCGCTGCCGGCCGGGCCGGCAAAGCGCCGGCCGGGCCGGCGCATGCCTAGGCGTCAGCCCGAGGGGCTCAGGTGCCGGGGCGGAGCAGCGCTTCGGTGATCTTCTCGCAGTTCTTCATGCCGTAGTCGTAGCCCATGTTGATCGGGTACTTGACCATCACGCCCATCGTCCAGGTGTCACCGATGGCCAGGCAGTTGATGTGCATCTCCTGCTCCCTGGTCCGGTCGATCCACCCGTTCTTGATGGCGATCTTCTTCTGCTCGGAGGCCGGGAAGGCCTTGCGGATACCGAAGTCGCCGGCACCGCGAACCAGTTTCATCTCGTTGAGCAGCCACTTGGTCCACTTCGGCCCGGCGGCGGTGCCGGTGGCGATGCAGTTGCCCATCCGGGCGGTGTCCCGGGGGGAGAGCGCCGTCCGGCTCCAACCCTTGTCGGGGGCGACGCTGCTGTCGGTCAGCTTGCACATGGAGATAAGCCGCCTGATCGAGGCGTCCCGGTCGACCTGGTTGTAGAACTGCTCGGCCCGAGTGTTGTCGCTGTCCCGGATGATCCGCGTCGCGTCGGCGAGCTTCGCGTCGCTCGGGGTCTGGCCGGCGTCGGCCGCGCGACGCAGGTAGTCGGCGACGATCCAGGCCTTGATCAGCGAGGCGGTCGTGCTGGTCTCGCCCATGTTCTTCGAACCGATGATCTTTCCGGTTCGGCGGTCGAGGACGCTCCAGGAGTACCAGCCCTCGATGTTCAGGTCGAGGTCCTTGGCCACGAAGGGCAGCGGTTCCAGCGACGGGCTGGGGCTCGGCGACGGCGAGGACGGCTTGCGGGCGCTGCGGTCGGTGCCGGCGCCGGTGGGGCGGTCGCTCGTGCCGGAGTCGGTGTCGCCCCACTTGGCTGCGGCGGACGACTCGAACGGCGACCCCGGCAGCAGCCGCAGCGACACCAGGACCAGCCCGATCAGGATGACCGCGACGGCGATCAGCCGGACCGGGGAGGCCTCGCCGCCGTTGCGCCGGTCGACCCGACGGTTGCCTGCCATCAGAGCTTTCCGACCGGCTGCTGTGGCACCTTGAGCGCGGCGCCCGGCTGCGGGGTGACCAGTTGGGTGGCCACACTGGCGCAGACCTTCGCGCCGTAGCTCAGACCACTCTTGATCGGGTAGCGCAGCATCACCGCGAGGCTCCACTTGCTGGTGACGGCGAGGCAGTTGACGTGCCAGTTGTTGTCGTAGGCAATCTGTGTCCAGCCGTTCTTGATGCTGACCGGCCCCTGCGCGGTGATCGACTTCGGTAGACCGTCGATGATGCCCCACCTGCCGCCGCCGGAGCGCTCCTGCTGCTTGGTCACGCTGCCCCGGACTTGGGCCATCTCGTTCAGCACCCACTTGGTCCACTTGGGGCCGGCGGCCTTGCCGTCAGCGATGCAGTCACCGAGCCGAACGGCATCGCGGGGGGACATCCGGGTGAAGCTCCACCAGCCCTCGTAGTCGGGGATGTTGCTGCGCTTGGTGTCGGTGAGGCGGCAGATGCTGATGGCCCGCTTGAGCACCGGACTGGGCTGGCCGCCCGGCAGGGCCTTGTACGAACCGCCGGCCGCCGAGTAGAGCCAGTTGGCCGCGTCGTCGCTGCTGTCCCGGATGGCAGCGGTCGCGTACTTCAACTTCTCCGCCGACGGCTCCCTGTCGCCGAGCTGGCGCAGGTAGTCGGAGACGATCCACGCCTTGATCATCGACTCGGTGGAGCTGGTCGCCGTCATGTTCGGCGACCCGGAGATCTTGCCCGTCTTCCGGTCCAGCAGAGCCCACGAGAAGAACTGACCCTTGAAGCTCACCGACACCGGGCCGGCGGCCAGGGTGGGCGGCGGTGGTGGGGTGGGCGCGGGCGCGGCGACGCTCGACGTACCTCCGCCGCCTCCGCCGCTGTCGTCGCTGGCGAGCCGGGCGTACGCGGTGGGGACCAGTAGGACGCCGCCGAGCACGACCGCCGTGATGGCGAGCACCAGGGTCACGCGAGATCGCATGAGTGGGTGAACTCCAGGTGTCAGGGCCGGGGGGACCGGCTTGTCGTCGGGACGAATCGGGTGCGATCGCCGAGGCCGGGGGAGGTGGCCTCTGTGGAGATGTCGATGTCGGCAGCCGATCGGTTGTCCGGCAGAAGTCTACGTCCGGACCGGCAGACCGCCAGGGTTCGACACTAGGCAACCTGCGATAAAGGCGGGATCTGGGGCCGGTATGAGGTTTTTGCAGGGATTCACCTTTGTTTCGTGGCCTAGGTCACGGCGAGACGGCGGTGTCCAGGTAGCGCAAAGCGCTCATCCGCTCACAGATGGGATGCGCGGATTCCTGTTACACCCCCTGGTGCAACGCGGCGCAAGCTGTAACACTTAGCCTCATGTATGGCAACGACTTCTCCGCCCCTGACGGCGCCACCGACGAGGCGCCCGGCGGCCTGCTGGGCGAGGTCGAGGCCGCCGAGGCCGAACTGCGGGCAGCGGCGGCGCGCGGACGGCGCGGCGGGCCCGCGCCGGACGAGGACCTTGCGGCGTACTTCGCCGAGGTCGTCGACGCCGAGCAGAAGATCGAGCCCCGCGACTGGATGCCCGACGCGTACCGGCGGACGCTGATCCGGCAGATCGCCCAGCACGCCCACTCCGAGATCATCGGCATGCAGCCGGAGGGCAACTGGATCAGTCGGGCGCCGTCGCTCAAGCGCAAGGCGATCCTGCTGGCCAAGGTGCAGGACGAGGCGGGTCACGGCCTCTACCTCTACGCCGCCGCCGAAACCCTCGGCATCAGCCGCGACGAGCTGGTCCAACTGCTGCTCGACGGCCGCCAGAAGTACAGCTCGATCTTCAACTACCCCACCCTGAGCTGGGCCGACGTCGGCGCTATCGGGTGGTTGGTGGACGGCGCGGCTATCGTCAACCAGGTCCCGCTCTGCCGCTGCTCGTACGGCCCGTACGCCCGCGCGATGATCCGGGTCTGCAAGGAGGAGTCGTTCCACCAGCGGCAGGGCTACGAGATCCTGCACACCCTGGCGCACGGCACCCCCGGGCAGCAGGCGATGGCCCAGGACGCGGTGGACCGTTGGTGGTACCCGTCGCTGGCCATGTTCGGCCCGCCGGACGGCGACTCCACGCACTCCGCCCAGTCGATGGCCTGGAAGATCAAGCGCTTCTCGAACGACGATCTGCGCCAACGCTTCGTCGACATGTGCGTCCAGCAGGCCGAGATCCTCGGGCTGCGCATCCCCGACGCGGACCTGCGCTGGAACGACGAGCGGCAGGCGTACGACTACACCCAGCCGGACTACGACGAGCTGATGCAGGTGATCTCGGGCGACGGACCGTGCAACCGGGAGAGGATGGCCCACCGCCGGGCCGCCCACGCCGACGGCACCTGGGTACGCGAGGCCGCCGCGGCATACGCCGCGAAGCGGGCGGGACAGAAGGAGGCGGTGGCCGCGTGAGCGAGCGTCGCGAGCAAGCCGAACAACCTGGCATGACGAGTCATTCGCCTTTGTGGGAGGTCTTCGTGCGGGCCCGGCGCGGGCTGTCGCACACGCACGTCGGCAGCCTGCACGCCCCCGACGCCGAGCTTGCCCTGCGCAACGCCCGCGACCTCTACACCCGCCGCCAGGAGGGCGTGTCGATCTGGGTGGTGCCGGCCGGCGCGATCACCGCGTCCAGCCCGGACGAGAAGGACTCCTTCTTCGACCCGGCCGCCGACAAGGTCTACCGCCATCCCACCTTCTACGAGGTGCCGGACGGGGTGGCACACCTGTGAACGGGCCCTTCGACTTCACCCTCTCGCTGGCTGACGACGCGTTGATCGCGGCCCAGCGGCTGGCCGAGTGGACCACCCGCGCACCGGAGATGGAAGAGGACATCGCGCTGGCCAACATCGCCCTCGACCAGCTCGGCGCGGCGCGCCTGCTGCTGTCGTACGCGGGCGAGCTGGAGGGCGCCGGCCGCGACGAGGACGCGCTGGCGTACCTGCGCGACGACCGCGAGTTCCGCAACGCGCTACTGGTCGAGCTGCCCAACGACGACTTCGCGGTGACGATGGCGAAGCTGTTCTTCCTGGCGGCGTACCAACTGCCGCTCTATACGGCGCTGGCGGGCTGCGCGGACGAGCGGTTGGCCGCGATCGGCGCGAAGGCGCGCAAGGAGTCGGCGTACCACCTGGACCACGGCGCGCTGTGGGTGAAGCGGCTCGGTGACGGCACCGAGGAGTCGCATCGTCGGATGCAGGCTGCCGTCGACCAGGTGTGGCCGTACACCCACGAGTTGTTCGCAGCGGACCCGGCGGCGCCGGTCGACCCGGCCACAGTGCGGCCGGCGTTCGACGAGGTCGTCGGCCCGGTGCTGGCCGAGGCGACGCTCACCCGGCCGGACAGCGCCTGGGCCCCAGCCGGTGGGCGGGCCGGTGTGCACACCGAGCACCTGGCCTACCTGCTCGCCGAGATGCAGGTGCTGCACCGCGCCCACCCAGGAGCGACGTGGTGAGCGCGAGGAGCGCGAGCCCCGCAATCGCGAACCGCGCCGCCACGGCGAGCGCGCGGGAGGCCGCCGCGAGCGTCGTGGACCCGGAGATCCGGGTCATCACCATCGACGAGCTGGGCATCCTGCGGGCGGTCGAGGAGGACGCGGCCAGTGGTCGGGTCACCGTCACCATCACCCCGACCTACACCGGCTGCCCGGCGATGGACGTGATCCGGGCCGACATCCGCCGCGCGCTTGCCGCCGCCGGCCACCCGGACGCGCAGGTCCAGACCGTCTACAGCCCACCGTGGAGCACCGACTGGATCTCCGAGCGTGGGCGGGCCAAGCTCGCCGCCGCCGGGATCGCCCCGCCGGCCCCGGTACGCACCGCCGGCGTCGTGTCGCTGACGCTCGCGGTCCGCTGCCCGCAGTGCGGTTCACCGGAGACCGAGCAGGTCAGCCGGTTCGGTTCCACAGCGTGCAAGGCGTTGTGGCGGTGCCGCTCCTGCTCCGAACCCTTCGACCACCTGAAGGCGCTGTGACTGTCACCATCACCCGCCCGGTTCGCCGCCGGCCGGTCTTCCACCCGTTGTCAGTCGCCGCCGTCGACCGGCTCACCGAGGACTCCGTGGCGGTGACCTTCGCCGTACCCGAGGAACTGCGGGAAACCTTCGCGTTCCGCGCCGGCCAGCACCTCACGGTGCGGCGAGCCGCTGAGGACGGCACCGACGTGCGCCGGTCGTACTCGATCTGCTCCACCCCCGACGACCTGGCCCGGCACGGCCGGTTGCGGATCGGGGTACGGGAGATCCCCGGCGGTGCCTTCTCGGCGTTCGCCTGCGGGGCGTTGCGCGGTGGCGACACCGTCGAGGTGCTGCCGCCGCTGGGCACCTTCACCACGGCGTTCGCGCCGGACCGCGCGCGGCACTACGGCGCTGTCGTCGCCGGCTCCGGCATCACCCCGGTGCTCGGGCTGGTCGCGACAGCCCTGGCCATCGAGCCGGCCAGCACCTTCACAGTGGTGTACGGCAACCGCACGGCGAACACCGTGATGTTCGCCGAGGAGTTGGCCGACCTGAAGGACCGTTACCCCACCCGGCTGCACCTGGTGCACGTCCTCTCCCGGGAACAGGGCGAGTCGCCGCTGCTCTCCGGTCGGATCGACGCCGAGCGGCTGGGCCGGTTGCTGGGCACCATCGTGCCGGGCGACCTGATCGAGGAGTGGTTCCTCTGCGGCCCGTACGGCATGGTGGTCGACGTCCGGGACGTGCTGACCGGACGCGGACTGCCCGAGTCGGCGGTGCGTACCGAGCTGTTCCACGTCGACACGCCACCGGAGCCGGTGCGCCGACCCGTCGATCAGGTGGGCGCCGGGGCCGAGGTGACCATCGTGCTGGACGGCCGGTCGTCGAGCTTCACAATGGGTCGCGAGGAACGGGTGCTGGACGCCGCGCTGAAGGTGCGGGGTGAGCTGCCGTACGCCTGCAAGGGTGGCGTCTGCTCGACCTGCAAGGCGAAGGTCGTCGACGGCGCTGTCACGATGGCCCGCAACTACGCGCTGGAGCCCGACGAACTGGCCGCTGGCTACGTGCTTACCTGCCAGTCCAGCCCGACCACCGACAAGCTCACCATCGACTACGACGCCTGACGGCGTCCTGCGCAGATCTTGGACACTTTCCGTTCCGAGCTGACGGTAAGTGTCCAAGATCTGGCCGCTGGACGGGGCAGCCCGTCCGGGCGCTGGGTCGAGAGGGTGCGAATGTCGGGCTGGGGTGCACGTCACCGGCAACGGAGGGGCGTGCCGGCCGCGAAGCGGGCGACGTAGGCTCGGGGTGTGACGGTGAGCCGGGAGATCCACGACATCCTGCAGCGCGGCGCGGACGGTGGGCGGATCACGCCCGAGGAGGCGCTGCTGCTCTACACCGAGGCGCCCTTCCACGCGTTGGGCGAGGCGGCGGACGCGGTGCGTCGGCGACGCTACCCGGACAACGTCGTCACCTACCTGATCGACCGCAACATCAACTACACGAACGTCTGCGTGACGGCGTGCAAGTTCTGCGCGTTCTACCGGGCACCCAAGCACAAGGAAGGGTGGACCCACCCGACCGAGGAGATCCTTCGCCGCTGCGGCGAGGCGGTCGAGCTGGGCGCCACCCAGGTGATGCTCCAGGGCGGGCACCACCCGGACTACGGCGTGGAGTACTACGAGGAGCTGTTCTCCTCGGTCAAGCAGGCGTACCCGCAGCTGGTCATCCACTCGATCGGCCCCAGCGAGATCCTGCACATGGCCAAGGTCTCCGGGGTGAGCCTGGACGAGGCCATCGCCCGGATCAAGACCGCCGGCCTGGACTCGATCGCCGGCGCCGGAGCGGAGATGCTTCCCGAGCGGCCCCGCAAGGCCATCGCCCCCCTCAAGGAGTCGGGCGAGCGCTGGCTGGAGGTCATGGAGCTGGCCCACCGGCAGGGCATCGAGTCGACCGCCACCATGATGATGGGCACCGGCGAGACGCACGCCGAGCGGATCGAGCACCTGCGCATGATCCGTGACGTGCAGGACCGCACCCGCGGGTTCCGGTCGTTCATTCCGTGGACGTACCAGCCGGAGAACAACCACCTCAAGGGCCGCACCCAGGCGACCACGCTGGAATATCTGCGCCTGGTCGCGGTGGCCCGGCTCTTCTTCGAGACCGTGCCACACCTGCAGGCGTCCTGGTTGACCACCGGCAAGGACGTCGGGCAGCTCTCGCTGCACATGGGCGTGGACGACCTCGGCTCGATCATGCTGGAGGAGAACGTCATCTCCTCCGCCGGTGCCCGGCACCGCTCCAACCTGCACGAGCTGATCGGCATGATCCGCTCCGCGGACCGGATCCCGGCGCAGCGCGACACCCTCTACCACCGGCTCGCCGTGCATCACACGCCGGCCGACGACCCGACCGACGAGCGGGTGGTCTCGCACTTCTCCTCGATCGCGCTGCCCGGCGGCGGGGCGGGGAAGTCCCTGCCCCTGGTGGACGTCAGCTGACTGTCGGCACCCGGCCGTTCGGCTGATCGACGCTCATGCTCCCGCCGGATCACCCCGGCGGTACGGGTGGTCCCCGCCGCCGCAGCGTCAGCCTCTCCGGTGCGGGGCTGGTGGAGATGATCGTCGGCGGCTAGCGTCCCGGCTCATATCCGTCACCACCGTCGACGGACGAGGCTGTCCTCCATCGGCCCGCTGCGGGTCGTTCATATAACGCACGGCAGTACGGGCGGGATGGGTGACCATCCCGCCCGTACTGTCTGCGCAGCTCGGACCGGACGGTTGAAAACGGCTCCGCCTGCTGGCGTGGAAGATCGGCCTCCGATAACGTCCGCTCGTTCCGCAACCATTCTTTCTTCCCTACCCCCGGGGGACTGATGACAGCGTTCCACCGCTCGACGCTGGTGCGCGCCAGTGTCGTGGCGCTGCTCGCGGCCGGCGGCATCGCCGCAGTGGCCGCTCCGGTGCTGGCGGCCGAGGAGGCCGATCTGGCCCTGGTGCCGCTCAGCTACAACCTGGCCAAGGGTGTGACGGAAGCCAAGAGCAAGCCGTTCAAGTTCTCCGTCGACAACACCCGGAGCAAGGAAGACGCCAAGGGCGTCAGTTACACGGTGGACACCAGCAAGCTGAAGACGAACAAGGTCCGGGTCGTGGTGCCCGACGGCTGCCGGGTGAACGGCAAGAAGTTCACCTGCCGCCTCGGCGACCTGGCCGCCGGCACCAGCGAGGACTTCGGTATCCCGATCTTCTCCACCGGTGGTAGGGGCGCCGCCGGCACTCTGGTGGTCACCATCCGCTCGGCCACCGAGGACCCCAACGAGGACGACAACAAGGTCCAGCACGACATCACCGTCACCGAGCCCGGGTACGACCTGACCAGTTGGGTGCAGGACGTCAACGCGAACGTCGTGGTGAACGGCGTCAACGGCGACGACCCCGACCTTCGGCCGGTGCGGCCGGGCGAGACGGTGCCGGTCGACTGGGCGGTCTACAACGACGGCAGCCGTAAGGCCACCGGCCTCGCCTACGTGCTGACCCTCCCGGCGGGCGTCACCTTCGACACCCTGCCGGACACGTGCACCACGCAGACCTTCGGCGTCGTTCAGGCGCTCTGCCAGGACGACGGCGCGGTGATCCGGCCCGGCGACTACTACACCGCGGACATCAGGGTGACCGTCGGCAAGAACGTCACCGAGCCGGTGCTGCGGGTCGGTGAGCTGGTGGCGCACGGCCTGGACGCGGCAGCCGGCAAGCCCGAGGAGCAACCGCGGCGGGCCAGCACCGCCCAGCGGAAGGCCTTCACCGAGATCGACGAGGGCGACAACCAGGCGATCTTCGACGTCTTCGTCGACCAGGCCGTCGATCCGACGCCGACGCCCACCCCGACGGGATCGCCGACGCCGACGCCGACTGTCACCCCGACCGAGACGCCGACCCCGACGGAGACGCCGACGCCGACGCCGACTGTCACTCCGACGGAGACGCCTACGCCGACCCCGACGGAGACGCCGACTCCGACGCCGACGGTCACGCCGACCGAGACGCCGACCCCGACGCCGACCGAGACGCCGACCCCGACCCCGACGCCGACGCCGACCCCGACGCCGACGCCGACGCCGACGGAGACGCCGACCCCGACGCCGACGGTCACGCCGACCGAGACGCCGACCCCGACGCCGACCGTCACTCCGACGAAGACGCCCACGGTTTCGCCGACCCCGACCCCGACCGCGACGGAGACGCCGACGGTCACGCCGACCGCGACGGCCACTCCGACGCCGATCCCCAGCGGTACGACGACGCCGGGCACTACCGTCTCGCCGGGTGCCGGTGGTGGCTCCGCCGGTGGTGGTACGGGCGGTGGCGGCCTGCCGGTGACCGGTGTGCAGGTCGGCCTGATCGGCGGCATTGGCGTGATCATCCTGCTGGTGGGTGGGGCGCTGCTGGTGCTCACCCGTCGCCGCAAGGTGGTCCTGGTCTCGCCGACCGACGAGAAGTCGACCGACTGACACCGGTGCCCTGACCAGCGGCGCGCGGGCGAGGCGCGACCGCGACGGGTGCGATGGCGACAGGCGTTCTGACCGAGGTGTCACGGACGCGGGCACGACGTGAGGGCGGGGTGGGCGACCACCCCGCCCTTTCGCGTACGGGATGCGTGCCGCCCACCCAGCGAACGTCGGTTGGCGGGCGGCTGGCAGAGTGAGGGGGTGAGCCGTACCCCGCAGGGCCAGCGCGCCAGTCTGGACAAGCAGCCGCACGAGGTCGCCGCGATGTTCGACGGCGTGGCAGAGCGTTACGACCTGACCAACACGGTGATCTCGCTGGGTCAGGATCGCTCCTGGCGTCGGGCCACCAGGGCTGCGCTCGGGCTGCGGCCGGGCGAGCGGGTGCTGGACGTGGGGGCGGGCACCGGCGTCTCGACGCGCGAGCTGGCCCAGTCCGGGGCGTACGCGGTCGGGGTCGACCTGTCACTCGGCATGCTGCACACCGGCAAGCGGGCCCGGCCCGAGGTGCCGCTGCTGGCCGGAGACGCGCTGCGGCTGCCGTTCGCCGACGCCAGCTTCGACGCGGTGACCATCTCCTTCGCGCTGCGCAACGTCAACGACACCGACGCGGCGCTGCGTGAGCTGGCCCGGGTGACCCGGCCGGGCGGCAGGCTGGTGGTCTGCGAGTTCAGCACCCCGGTCAACCCGGTCTTCCGGACGGTGTACCTGTCGTACCTGATGCGGTCGTTGCCGGCGGTGGCCCGCACGGTGTCGAGCAACCCTGAGGCGTACGTCTATCTCGCCGAGTCGGTCCGGGCCTGGCCGGCGCAGTCCGCCCTGGCCGGCCGGGTGGCCGCTGCCGGGTGGGGGCGCGTGGCGTGGCGCAACCTGACCGGTGGCGTGGTGGCCCTGCACCGGGGGATCCGCGAGTAGCGGACGGACCGCACCGACCGGTATGGACATTATTCAGGTTCCGTAAATGTCGGTCTTTAGTCCACTTTGCCCGGTACGCTCGATCGCATGACCGGAGCAGACCCGGCGGACCCGGTGGCCGCCACCGACGACGACGCGGCCGAACTCATCTCCCAGTTGCGCGAGTTGGCCGGGGCCGACCCGGTGGAGGTCCGGCAGGTGGTCGCCGAGGTGTTGGCGGCACTGGACCGGGCGGCGGGTGGGGCGCTCCGCGAGCATCTGCCGGAGACAATTCGGGTCGATGCGGGCCTGGACGCCTCCAGCCCGGCCTGACACCTGACCGCTGTGGACGGTCATGAGCTGTCACATCGGCGAGTTAGGTACCCCTGATCCTGCGCTGGTATGACGCCGGTCATACACTCGTCCCGTCTGGCTTGTGAAGCATTTCACGAGCGTGCGGGAGGAGGCGCGAATGACCGCGGTGGAACACGACGCCGACGTCATTGTCGTGGGCGCCGGTCCCGGTGGATCAGCTACTGCGTACCACCTGGCCCGGCACGGCGTACGGGTGCTGTTGTTGGAGAAGACCGAGTTCCCCCGGGAGAAGGTCTGCGGCGACGGGTTGACCCCGCGCGCCGTCCGTCAGCTCATCCGGATGGGTGTGGACACCTCGCCCGAGGCGGGCTGGCTGCACAACCGCGGCCTGCGGGTCATCGGTGGCGGGGTGCGTCTCGAACTGGACTGGCCGGAGCTGGCCAGCTTCCCCAACTACGGTCTGGTGCGCACGCGCCTGGACTTCGACGACCTGCTCGCCCAGCGGGCGGTGGCCGCCGGCGCGAAACTGCGGACCAGCGTCAACGTGCTGGGCCCGGTGCTCGACGGCGATGGCCGCGTCACCGGCGTCGAGGCGGAGGTCGGGCCGGGCAAGGAGCCCACCACCTTCCACGCCCCGCTGGTCGTCGCGGCGGACGGCGTCTCCGGCCGGTTCCCGCTCGCACTCGGGCTGGCCAAGCGGGAGGACCGGCCGATCGGCGTGGCCGTCCGCCGCTACTACCGCTCGCCGGCCAAGCACGAGGACAACTACCTGGAGTCCTGGCTGGAGCTGCGCAGCAAGGACAGCGGCGACAACCTGCTGCCCGGGTACGGCTGGATCTTCGGCCTCGGTGACGGGCGGGTCAACGTCGGGCTCGGCGTGCTCAACTCGTCCTCGGCGTTCGGCAAGACCAACTACCGCCGGCTGCTGACCGACTGGCTCGCCAACACCCCGGAAGACTGGGGGATGACCGACGAGACCAACGCCGACGGCCCGATCCTCGGTGCCGCGCTGCCGATGGGCTTCAACCGGGTGCCCCACTACACCCGGGGCGTGCTGCTGGTCGGCGACTCGGGCGGCATGGTCAACCCGTTCAACGGTGAGGGCATCGCGTACGCGATGGAGTCCGGCGAACTGGCCGCTGAGGCCATGGTCCAGGCTCTCGCTCGCCCTGCCGGCCCGGAACGCGAGCGCGCACTGCTGGCGTACCCGAACGAGCTGAAGGCCCGGCTCGGCGGCTACTACCGGCTGGGCGGGATCTTCGTGAAACTGATCGGCCGCCCCGAGATCATGCGGATCGCCACCAAACACGGCATGCCGCACCCGACGCTGATGCGTTTCGTGCTCAAGCTGTTGGCCAACCTGACCGACCCGCGCGGCGGGGACGCGATGGATCGGGTCATCAACGCGATGACGAAGGCCGCCCCAGCTGTCTGAGTAGGACGGCATCGGCGCTGGTCACGGCACCGATGCCGACAAAGATCGACCCCCGCCGACTGCCACTGCGAGGGACGTGAATAGTGTGATTTTCGTCAAGCACCGAGGGCAGGGAAGGACGAGCAGGAGAAAACGATGTCGCTCTCGCCTTACGCACCGATCATCGGGCTGTTCGCCCTCGCCGCGGCGTTCTCGCTGTTTTCCGTTGGCGCCGCCCGCTTCGCCGGTCCCCGTCGCTACAACAAGGCCAAACTCGAGGCTTACGAGTGCGGCATCGAGCCCAGCCCGCAGCCGGTCGGCGGCGGGCGGTTCCCGATCAAGTTCTACCTGACGGCGATGCTCTTCATCGTCTTCGACATCGAGATCATCTTCCTCTACCCCTGGGCGGTCTCGTTCGACGCTCTGCCGATCTTCGGCTTCGTGGAGATGGTCCTGTTCATCGTCGCGGTCTTCGTTGCGTACGCCTACGTGTGGCGGCGCGGCGGCCTGGACTGGGACTGAGGAAGGAACGTCAGATGGGCATCGAGGAGAAGCTTCCCGCCGGCGTCCTGCTCACCTCGGTGGAGAAGCTGGTCAACTGGTCTCGGAAGTCGTCCGTGTGGGGCGCCACCTTCGGCCTGGCCTGCTGCGCCATCGAGATGATGGCCGCCGGTGGTCCGCACTACGACATGGGCCGCTGGGGCATGGAGGTCTTCCGGGCGTCGCCCCGGCAGGCCGACCTGATGATCGTGGCCGGCCGGGTGAGTCAGAAGATGGCCCCGGTGCTGCGCCAGATCTACGACCAGATGGCCGAGCCGCGCTGGGTGCTCTCGATGGGCGTCTGCGCCAGCAGCGGTGGCATGTTCAACAACTACGCGATCGTGCAGGGCGTCGACCACGTCGTGCCTGTCGACATGTACCTGCCCGGCTGCCCGCCCCGGCCGGAGATGCTCATCGACGCGATCCTCAAGCTCCGCGAGAAGATCATGTATGAGCCGCTGGGCCCGAACGGCCGCAAGATGCTGGCGGCCCGCCAGGAGCGCGGTGACGTTCCGATCGTGCCCTACGGCTCGATGCCCTCCTCGTACCGCAGCGACAAGGCCCGGCGCGCCGAGTGGACCCGGGCGGTCCGCGAGGGCCGCGAGGAGCAGCTGCGCATCGAGAACTGGATGAACGCTCAGAACCACCTCCACCCGCAGGCAGGCCCGAAATGACGTCACCCACGGACAAGCCAAACGACGGCGGCGTACCGCTGCCTGTGGTGCCGGCCGGTGCCACCAGTGGCGCCCCCGCCGAGTTCCCGCCGGCCAGCCCGGCCGGTCGCGGGATGTTCGGCAACCAGGGCACCGGCGACGTGTCCGGCTACGGCGGCCTGGTCCGCCAGCGCCAGCCCATCGAGGAGGCGTCCCGGCCGTACGGGGGCTACTTCGACGAGGTCCGCGACGCGCTGGAGGAGGCGTACCCGGCCTTCAACGACGCGATCGAGAAGGTGGTTGTCGACCGGGGTGAGCTGACCCTGCACGTACGCCCGGAGCGGATCGCCGAGGTGTGCCAGGTGATGCGGGACGACCTGGCGCTGCGGTTCGAGCTGTGCTCGTCGGTGTCCGGTGCGGACTACCTGGGCGCCGACGAACGCCGGCTGCACGTGGTCTACCTGCTCACCTCGATGACGTACCGGCGGCGGGTCCGGCTGGAGGCCGCGGTCTCCGTCGAGGCCCCGCACCTGCCCAGCGTGACCGCCATCTACCCGACGGCGGACTGGCAGGAGCGCGAGGCGTACGACATGTTCGGCATCGTCTTCGACGGCCACCCCAACCTGACCCGGATCCTCATGCCGGACGACTGGGAGGGCCACCCGCAGCGCAAGGACTACCCGCTCGGCGGTGTGCCCGTCGAGTACAAGGGCGCGGAGATCCAGCCGCCGAACGAGCGGAGGTCGTACCAGTGACGACGTCGAACTACGCGAGCGAGCGCGAGACCGACGAGGGTCGGGTCTTCACCGTCACCGGTGGGGACTGGGACACGATCGTCTCGGGCACCGACCCGATCAACGACGAGCGGATCGTTGTCAACATGGGTCCGCAGCACCCGTCCACGCACGGGGTGCTGCGGCTGATCCTGGAGTTGGAGGGCGAGACGGTCCGCGAGGCCCGCTCGGTCATCGGCTACCTGCACACCGGCATCGAGAAGAACCTCGAATACCGCAACTGGGTCCAGGGTTCGACGTTCGTGACCCGGATGGACTACCTCGCCCCGATCTTCAACGAGACGGCGTACGCCCTCGCGGTCGAGAAGCTGCTCGGCATCACCGACGACATCACCGAGCGGGCCACCACCATCCGTGTGCTGATGATGGAGCTCAACCGGATCTCGTCGCACCTGGTCTGGCTGGCCACCACCGGCATGGAGCTGGGCGCGATCTCGATCATGCTGTACGGCTTCCGCGAGCGGGAGTACATCCTCGACATCTTCGAGACCATCACCGGCCTGCGGATGAACCACGCGTACGTGCGGCCGGGCGGTGTGGCACAGGACGTGCCGGACGACGCGATCGTCAAGATCCGCGAGTTCCTCAAGATGATGCCGAAGAAGCTCAAGGAGTACGAGGACCTCCTCTCCGGCCAGCCGATCTGGACCGAGCGGACGAAGAACGTCGCGGTGCTGGACGTCACCGGCTGCGTGGCGCTCGGCATCACCGGTCCCGTGCTGCGCTCCGCCGGCCTCGCCTGGGACCTGCGCAAGACCATGCCGTACTGCGGTTACGAGACGTACGAGTTCGACGTGCCGACCCACCCCGACGGTGACGTGTGGGGTCGCTACCAGGTCCGGCTCGCCGAGATCCGGGAGTCGATGAAGCTGGTCGAGCAGGCGCTGGACCGGCTCCGTCCGGGCCCGGTGATGGTCGCCGACCGCAAGATCGCCTGGCCGGCGCAGCTCGCCATCGGCGTGGACGGCATGGGCAACTCGCTGGAGCACGTCGCGAAGATCATGGGTCAGTCGATGGAGTCGCTGATCCACCACTTCAAGCTGGTGACCGAGGGCTTCCGGGTCCCGCCCGGCCAGGTGTACGTCGCCATCGAGGCGCCCCGCGGCGAGCTGGGCGTCCACGCGGTCTCCGACGGTGGCACCCGGCCCTACCGGGTGCACTACCGGGAGCCGAGCTTCGTCAACCTGCAGGCCCTCCCGGCGATGGCCGAGGGCGGTCTGATCGCCGACGTGATCGCCGGCGGCGCCTCGTTGGACCCGGTGATGGGTGGGTGTGACCGGTGAGTGCGAGGAGTGAGCTTGCGAGCCCCGCAGTCGCGAACGGAAGGCGGCTCTGATGACGACGACTTTCACTGACGAGACCCGGGAGCGGGCGCGCGACATCATCGCCCGTTACCCGGCGGACCGGTCCCGCTCGGCGTTGCTGCCGCTGCTGCACCTGGTGCAGGCCGAAGAGGGGTACGTCTCCCCGGCCGGGGTCGCGTTCTGCGCCGAGGTGCTGGGCCTGAACAAGGCCCAGGTCGGCGCGGTGGCCACCTTCTACACGATGTACAAGCGCAAGCCGACCGGTGACTTCCTGGTCAGCGTCTGCACCAACACGATGTGCAACGTGCTCGGTGGCCAGGAGGTCTACGACACCCTCGCCGAGCACCTGGGCGTCGGGCACGACGAGACCACAGCGGACGGCACGATCACGCTGGAGCACGCCGAGTGCCTGGCGGCGTGCGACTACGGCCCGGTGATGACCGTCAACTACGACTTCTTCGACGGCGTGGACTCCTCCGCCGCTGTCGGTGTGGTGGACGAGCTGCGGGCCGGCGGTCGGCCGATGCCGACCCGGGGCGCGCGGCTCTGCACCCTCAAGGAGATGGCGGTGCAGCTCGCCGGTTTCGCCGACGAGCGCGATGGTGCGGTCGCCGACGGCGGGCCGGGCGAGCCCACCCTGCGTGGGCTGCGGCTGGCCCAGCAGCACGGCGTCTCGGTGCCGGGCTTCGACCCGAACACCCCGATCCGCAGCAAGGCCGAGGCCGACAAGGCCGCCGCCGAGGCTAAGGCGAAGGCCGAGGCCGCCAAGCCGGCGCCCGTCGAGGCCAGCGCGGCGCCGGTCAAGGGTGGCGACGGGGCGTCCGCCCCGACGGGGGCGGCCGGGGTCGCCGAGCCGGCGAAGCCGGCAGAGGCCACCGGGCCGGCGAAGCCGGCAGAGGCCACCGGGCCGGCGAAGCCGGCAGAGGCCACCGGGCCGGCGAAGCCGGCAGAGGCTAGTGGCAGCACCACGCGGGACGTCAAGGCACCGGACGACAAGTCGCCGCAGGTGCGTACCGCCGAGACCCGGCAGCCGGACGCGGGCACCGCAGTGCCGGACGCCCCCGGCACCAAGGTCCCGACGGACGGCACCGGCACCGCGCCCGAGGCTGGCGACGCACGGGCGGCCGAGGCCGCCGGTGTGGCGGCCAACGCGCCGGCCGGCGACGGCAAGCCCGCCGGCGACGAAGCCGGGGCGCAGGAGCGCAACCTCACCGAAGCGAAGGCTGGCACGGACGCCGACGGCGCCGGACCGGCGGACGCGAACGAAACGGGGGCCCAGAAGTGACCACTCCCCGCCCGGAGACCGTGGCCAAGCTGACGCCGGTGCTGACCAAGCGCTGGCTGTCGCCGGACGCCTGGCGCATCGGCACGTACGAGCAGTTGGACGGCTACGCCGCGCTGCGCAAGGCGCTCAAGGCGCACCCGGACGACCTGATCCAGTTGATCAAGGATTCCGGGCTGCGGGGCCGAGGTGGCGCCGGCTTCCCCACCGGCCTCAAGTGGGGCTTCATCCCACAGGGCGACGGTAAGCCGCACTACCTGGTGGTCAACGCCGACGAGGGCGAGCCGGGCACCTGCAAGGACCTGCCGCTGATGACCCACGACCCGCACGCGCTGGTCGAGGGCGTCATCATCGCGTCGTACGCGATCCGGGCCGCCCGCGCCTACATCTACATCCGGGGCGAGGCGGTGCACGCCGCGCGTCGGCTGCGCAACGCGGTCCAGGAGGCGTACGACAAGGGTTACCTGGGCCGGAACATCCTGCGCAGCGGCTACGACCTGGAGCTGGTGGTGCACTCCGGCGCCGGGGCGTACATCTGCGGCGAGGAGACGGCGCTGCTGGACTCGCTGGAGGGGTTCCGGGGTCAGCCCCGGCTGCGCCCGCCGTTCCCGGCCACCCACGGCCTGTACGCGAGCCCGACTGTGGTGAACAACGTCGGCACCATCGCCAGCGTGCCGCCGATCGTGCTCGGTGGGGCCGACTGGTGGAAGAGCATGGGCACCGAGAAGTCCTCCGGGCCGATGATCTACTCGCTGTCCGGCCGGGTCGCCAACCCGGGCCAGTACGAGTGCTCGATGGGTGTCACGCTGCGCGAGCTGCTGGAGCTGGCCGGTGGCATGCAGCCCGGCCACAACCTGCGGTTCTGGACCCCGGGCGGCTCGTCCACCCCGCTGCTCGCCGCCGAGCACCTGGACGTGCCACTGGACTTCGAGGGGGTGGCGGCGGCCGGCTCGATCCTCGGCACCACTGCCACCCAGATCTTCTCCGACCAGGACTGCCCGGTCTACGCGACGTACCGGTGGCTGGAGTTCTACCACCACGAGTCGTGCGGCAAGTGCACCCCGTGCCGTGAGGGCAACTACTGGATGGTCCGGGTCTACCGGCGGATCCTCGCCGGTCAGGGCACCCACGAAGACCTGGACACCCTGCTGGACACCTGCGACAACATCCTCGGCCGCTCGTTCTGCGGCCTGGGTGACGGCGCGACCAGCTCGGTGACCTCCTCGCTGCAGTACTTCAAGCAGGACTACCTCGACTACATCGAGGGTCGGACCGCACCCAAGCTGTCGGAGAAGACCCTGGTAGGGGCGCACTGATGACCGACGTAGCCAAGCAGACCGAGACCGTCACCCTCACCATCGACGGCGTCGAGGTCACCGCCCCCAAGGGGACGCTGCTGATCCGGGTCGCCGAGCAGATGGGCACCGAGATCCCCCGGTTCTGCGACCACCCGCTGCTGGCCCCGGCCGGCGCGTGCCGGCAGTGCCTGGTCGAGGTGGAGGGGCAGCGCAAGCCGGTCGCCTCCTGCACCCAGGCCGTCGCCGACGGCATGGTCGTGCGTACCCAGATCACCTCCCCGGTGGCCAAGAAGGCGCAGGAGGGGGTGATGGAGCTGCTGCTGCTCAACCACCCGCTGGACTGCCCGATGTGTGACAAGGGCGGCGAGTGCCCGCTCCAGAACCAGGCGATGTCCACCGGCCGTACCGACTCGCGCTTCCACGAGCACAAGCGGGAGTACGAGAAGCCGATGGCGATCAGCAGCCAGGTGCTGCTCGACCGCGAGCGGTGCGTGCTCTGCCAGCGGTGCACCCGGTTCTCCGAGGAGATCGCCGGCGACAAGTTCATCGACCTGATGGGCCGGTCGTCCGCCGAGGAAATCAACATCTACCGGGACGACGCGTACGGCGAGGAGGGCGACGCCGGCGACGTACCGTTCAACTCGTACTTCTCCGGCAACACTGTGCAGATCTGCCCGGTGGGTGCGCTGACCGGTGCGCAGTACCGCTTCCGCGCCCGCCCGTTCGACCTGGTCTCCAGCCCGAGCGTCTGCGAGCACTGCTCGGCCGGCTGCGGGCAGCGCACCGACTGGCGGCGTGGCAAGGTGCTGCGACGGCTGGCCGGCGACGAGCCCGCTGTGAACGAGGAGTGGAACTGCGACAAGGGCCGCTGGGGCTTCCAGTACACCCGGGCCGCCGACCGGCTGACCACTCCGCTGGTCCGCGACGAGCACACCGGTGAGCTGCGCGAGGCGTCCTGGAGTGAGGCGCTCACCGTCGCCGCCGAGGGGCTGCACATCGCCCGGGAGAGCGGGCAGGGCACCGCGGTGCTCACCGGTGGTCGGCTGACCGTCGAGGACGCGTACGCCTACGCCAAGTTCGCCCGGGTCGCGCTGAACACCAACGACATCGACTTCCGGGCCCGCCCGGTCTCCCGCGAGGAGGCCGACTTCCTGGCCAGTTCGGTCGCCGGGGTCACCGACGTCACCTACACCGACGTGGAGAACGCGCCGGCGGTGGTGCTGGTGGGCCTGGAGCCGGAGGAGGAGTGCCCGATCCTCTTCCTGCGGCTGCGCAAGGCGTACCTGAAGAAGACCCTGACGGTGTACGCGCTGGCGCCCTTCGCCACCCGCGGCCTGGAGAAGCTCGGTGCCAAGCTGGCCCGGGTGGTGCCGGGCGAGGAGGCGAGCGTGCTCGCCGAGCACGCCACTGTCAGCGAGGCGCTGAGCGCACCGGGCGCGATCCTGATCGTCGGCGAGCGGTTGGCCACAGTGCCGGGTGGGCTCTCCGCAGCGGCCGACGTGGCCCGGCGTACCGGCGCGAAGCTGGCCTGGGTGCCGCGGCGCGCTGGTGACCGCGGCGCTGTCGACGCGGGCTGCCTGCCCAACCTGCTCCCCGGTGGACGCCTGGTGACCGAGCCGGCCGCCCGGGCCGAGCTGGGTGAGGCGTGGGACATCCCGGCCGGGGTGATCCCGAGCCAGGCCGGGCGGGACACCGACGGCATCCTGACCGCGGCCGCCAACGGGCAGCTCGGCGCGCTTGTCGTCGGTGGTGTCGACCCGGCCGACCTGGCCGACCCGCGACTGGCCGAGTCCGCCCTGGACGCGGTGCCGTTCCTGGTCAGCCTCGAGCTGCGCGCCAGCGCGGTGACCCGGCGGGCGAACGTGGTGCTGCCGATCGCGCCGGTGGCCGAGAAGGCCGGAAGCTTCCTGGACTGGGAAGGCCGGCTGCGCCCGTTCGAGGCGGTGCTGACCACCGCCGCGATGACCGACGGCCGGGTGCTCGACGCGCTGGCCGCGTTGCTCGACGTACGCCTCGGCACTGCCGACGTGCTGAGCGTGCGTCGTGAGCTGGGCACGCTGCCGGCGACGCGGATGTCTCGCCCGGCCGCGCCGTCGGTCGCGCCGGGCCGGGTGCCGCAGCCGAACGCCGGGGAGGCCGTGCTGGCCACCTGGCACCAGCTGGTGGACCTCGGCACCCTGACCGAGGGCGACGAGAACCTCGCCGGGACCGCCCGTCCGCCGGTGGTCCGGTTGGGTAAGGGCACCGCCGAGGCGCTCGGTGTGGTCGACGGTGACGCGGTCACTGTCGGCACCGACCGGGGGGCACTGACCCTGCCGGCGGAACTCACCGAGATGCCGGACGGCGTGGTCTGGCTGCCGACCAACTCACCCGGCTCGACAGTGCGGCGCAGCCTCGGGGCGACGTCCGGCGCGGTCGTCCGGATCTCCGTCCCCGCACCGAGTACGGCCATCCCGGCCGGACGCGTGGCGGCCGACGAGACCGGTCTCCCGGGTCCGCTCCTCAGTTCCGGGGGTAACCAGTGAGCGCGAGGAGTGAACGAGCGCAGCGAGTGAGCCCCGCAGTCGCGAACGAAAGGTGGGCACAGTGAGTCCGTCCTTCCTCGCCCAGGATCCGACGCTGGCCGACTTCGGCCGGGATCCGTGGTGGCTGGTTCTCGGCAAGATTGTCTTCGCGTTCGCCTTCGGTCTGCTGGCCACCCTGCTCGGTGTCTGGTTCGAACGGCGCGTGGTCGGTTACATGCAGGTGCGGCCCGGCCCCAACCAGGTCGGCCCGTTCGGCCTGCTGCAGACCCTCGCCGACGGCCTGAAGATGGCCTTCAAGGAGGACATCCTCCCGAAGGCGGCCGACAAGGTCGTCTACTTCTTCGCCCCGACCATCTCGGTGATCTGCGCGGTCACCGCCCTGTCGGTGGTGCCGTTCGGCCCGATGGTGAGCATCTTCGGTCACCACACGCCGTTGCAGGTCACCGATGTGCCGGTGGCGGTGCTGCTGTTGCTCGCCTGCTCCTCGATGGGCGTCTACGGCATCGTGCTGGGTGGCTGGGCCTCCGGCTCGACGTACCCGCTGCTGGGTGGTCTTCGGTCGAGCGCCCAGATGATCTCCTACGAGGTCGCCATGGGGCTCAGCATCGTGGCGGTCTTCATGACCGCCGGCACGATGAGCACCAGCGGCATCGTCGCCGCTCAGGGCGACGGCACCCAGCTGACCGTCTTCGGCCAGACCATCCCGGCGCCGGGCTGGTACGCGATCCTGCTGCTGCCGAGCTTCATCATCTTCTTCATCGCCACAGTGGGTGAGACCAACCGGGCACCGTTCGACCTGCCCGAGGCCGAGTCCGAGCTGGTCGCCGGCTTCATGACGGAATACAGCTCGCTGAAGTTCGCGCTCTTCATGCTCAGCGAGTACGTCGCGATGGTGACCATGTCAGCGGTCACCACCACGCTGTTCCTGGGCGGATGGCGGGCACCCTGGCCGATCACCATCTGGGAGGGCGCCAACTCCGGTTGGTGGCCGATGCTCTGGTTCTTCGGCAAGGTGATCGCCCTGGTCTTCGTCTTCGTGTGGTTGCGTGGCACGCTGCCCCGGCTGCGGTACGACCAGTTCATGCGGCTCGGCTGGAAGGTGCTGCTGCCGATCAACCTGGCCTGGATCCTGGTCCTCTCGGGCCTGCGCTCCATCGAGGACTGGGACACCCGCGGCAAGGTGATCGCCGTCGGCGTCCCGGCCGGCATCCTGCTGCTGGTCACGATCTTCTGGCCCAGTCGGCGCCCGAAGCCGAAGCCGACGACGCAGGAACAGGTCGACAACCGGCCGCACGGGAGCTTCCCGCTGCCACCGATGGATCTTCAGGTACCACCGAGCCCGCGCATCACGCGCGTGGTCGCCGAGCGGGAGCCGGCCAACATCGTTGCCGGCTCGGACTCCAGGGAGGTGTGACGTGGGCGCGATCACCGGAACGTTCAAGGGATTCGGTGTCACCTTCTCGCACATGTTCAGGAAGGTCGTAACGACCGACTACCCGTTCAAGCCGCCGGTGTCGGCGCCGCGCTACCACGGGCGGCACATCCTCAACCGGCACCCGGACGGCCTGGAGAAGTGCATCGGCTGCGAGCTGTGCGCCTGGGCCTGCCCGGCGGACGCGATCTACGTCGAGGGTGGCGACAACACCGACGAGGAGCGTTTCTCGCCGGGTGAGCGGTACGCCAGCATCTACCAGATCAACTACGCCCGCTGCATCTTCTGCGGGCTGTGCATCGAGGCCTGCCCGACCCGGTCGCTCACCATGAGCAACGAGTACGAGTTGGCCCGGGACAACCGGCAGGACCTGATCTTCACCAAGGAGCAGTTGCTCGCTCCGTTGCTGGAGGGCATGGAGCAGCCTCCGCACCCGATGCGGCTGGGTGACAGCGAGAAGGACTACTACGTCGGCGCGCTGGACAACCCGGGCACCTCCGCCGGTGCGGAGACGTCCCCGATGGGCCCCGGCCGCTACCAGGTCGAGGAGCACCCCGGCGTGACGTTCCCGGGCGCCGAGCAGGCCGCCCAGCGCGTGGCGGCCGGCAAGGGAGAGGAAGCATGACCACGTCTACGGTGCTCGCCGCGGCGGGTTCGGTCCCCACCGGCGAGGCGGTCACCTTCTGGATCCTCGCCCCGCTCGCGCTGATCGGCGGGATCGGGATGGTGGCCGCGCGCAACGCCGTGCACTCGGCGCTGTGGCTGGTGCTGACAATGCTCTGCCTGGGCGTGTTCTACGTGCTCCAGGCCGGCCCGTTCATCGGCATGGTGCAGATCATCGTCTACACCGGCGCCATCATGATGCTGTTCCTCTTCGTGCTGATGCTTGTCGGTCGGGACTCCACCGACTCGCTGATCGAGACGCTGCGCGGCCAGCGCGTCGCGGCGATCGTGCTCGGCCTGGGCTTCGCCGGCCTGGTCGGCACCGGCCTCTACCAGGCGCTGGACCGGACCAACACTGCCGGTCTGGACCAGGTCAACGCCGAGGGGAACGTGCAAGGCATCGCCCGGCTGCTGTTCACCAAGTACGTCTTCGCGTTCGAGCTGACCTCGGCGCTGCTGATCACCGCGGCGGTCGGTGCCATGGTGCTGGCCCACGTCGAGCGGCGTAAGCAGGACAAGGTCGACCAGGTGTCGACGATGAAGGCACGCTTCGCCCCGGGCAACTACCCCGGCCCGAAGCCGGGCCCCGGCGTCTTCGCGACCTCCTCCTCGGTGGCCACCCCGGCCCGGCTGCCCGACGGCCGCCTGACCGACCGCAGCACCCCGGCGATCCTTCCGCAGCGCGAGCTGACCGCCGAGGAGACGGCCCTGAAGGGTACGGACCGGTGAGCGCGAGGAGTGCAGCGGAGCGGAGCCCCGCAGTCGCGAACGGAAGGCAAACCAAGTAATGGGAACGTTCTTCTCGGTCGAGCCGACCTACTACCTCGTGCTCGCCGCGGTGCTGTTCACCATCGGCGCCGCCGGAGTACTGATCCGGCGCAACGCGATCGTGCTGTTCATGTGCGTGGAGCTGATGCTCAACGCGGCCAACCTGACGCTGGTCACCTTCAGCCGGATCAACGGTGACCTCAACGGCCAGATCATGGCGTTCTTCGTGATGGTGGTGGCGGCGGCCGAGGTCGTGGTCGGGCTCGCGATCATCATGTCCATCTTCCGGACGCGACGCTCGGCGAGTGTCGACGACGCCAACCTGCTCAAGTACTAGAGGGGTCCACCGGTGGAAGAGACTGTGGAATACGCCCAGGCCACGGGGCTGCTTGGTGGCGTCTGGCTGCTGGTGGCGATCCCGCTGGTCAGCGCGGCCATCCTGCTGCTGCTCGGCCGCCGGGCCGACCGCTGGGGGCACTGGTTGGGCGTCGCCGCCATCGGCGCCGCGTTCGTGCTCGGCCTGAGCTTCTTCTTCCAGCTGCGTGGCCTGGAGAACAAGTCGGTCGAGCTGAGCCTCTGGGACTTCATCGCTGTCGGTGACCTGCGCGTCGACTTCGGCCTGCTCTTCGACCCGCTGGCCGCTGTCTTCGTGCTGCTGATCACCGGGGTGGGTTTCCTGATCCACCTGTACGCGGTGGAGTACATGTCGCACGACGCGGGCCGTCGTCGGTTCTTCGCGTACTTCAACCTGTTCGTCGCCGCGATGCTCCTGCTGGTGCTCGGCAACAACTACGTGATGCTGTACTTCGGCTGGGAGGGCGTCGGTCTGGCGTCGTACCTGCTGATCTCCTTCTGGACGGAGCGGCCGAGCGCGGCCACCGCCGGCAAGAAGGCGTTCCTGATGAACCGGGTCGGCGACGCTGGCCTGGCCATCGGCATCTTCATCATGTTCGCCACCCTGGGCACCACCCAGTACGACGAGGTGTTCAACGGCGTCGGCGCGCTGACCGGCACCACGGTGCTGGTCCTCGGCCTGTTGCTGCTGCTCGGGGCCGCCGGCAAGTCCGGCCAGTTCCCGCTCCAGGCGTGGTTGCCGGACGCGATGGAGGGCCCGACCCCGGTGTCGGCGCTCATCCACGCCGCCACCATGGTCACCGCGGGCGTCTACCTGATCGCCCGGTCCAACCCGATCTTCTCGGCCAACTCGACGCTGCAACTAGTGGTGGTCAGCGTCGGCGCGCTCACCCTGTTGATCGGCTGCATCATCGGTGCGGCCAAGGACGACATCAAGCGGGTGCTCGCCTGGTCGACGGTGAGCCAGATCGGCTACATGTTCCTCGGTGTCGGCCTCGGCGGCGCGGCGTACGCGCTGGCCATCGTGCACCTGTTGGCGCACGGCTTCTTCAAGGCCAACATGTTCCTGGGCGCCGGCTCGGTCATGCACGGAATGAAGGACCAGGTCGACATCCGCCGCTTCGGTGGGCTGTCCAAGTACATGAAGATCACCTGGTTGACCTTCATGATGGGCTGGCTGGCCATCATCGGCATGTTCCCCTTCTCCGGCTTCTTCTCCAAGGAGCCGATCATCGTGGCCGCCTTCGAGCGGGAGGACTGGACCGCCTGGCTCTTCGGCGGTGCGGCACTGCTCGGCGCCGGGCTCACCGCGTTCTACATGACGCGGCTGTTCGTGCTCACGTTCCACGGGCCACAGCGGTGGACCGAGGACATCGAGCACCCGCACGAGTCGCCGAAGCTGATGACCATCCCGCTGATCCTGCTGGCGGTCGGGTCGGTCGGCGCCGGCTTCCTGCTCGCCACGTCCGTTCCGGACTGGCTGACGGAGACCGCCGGGCTGGGCGGCGAGCACGCGGAGCACGCGGCGGTCCTCTCGCACACCGTGATCACCATCCTGTCGCTGCTGGTCACCGTGCTCGGTGCCGGGCTCGCCTGGTTCCTGTTCCGAGCCGGCACGGCGACCGCGCCGCAGCCGGCCGGGGTGCTGGTCACCGCCGCCCGGCGCAACCTCTACACCGACACGGTCAACGAGGCGGTCTTCGAGAAGCCGGGCATCTTCCTCACCCGGGCGCTGGTGTACCTCGACAACCGGGGCATCGACGGGCTCGTCAACGGGCTCGCCGCCGCGGTCGGCGGGGGCTCGGGTCGCCTCCGTCGGATGCAGACCGGCTTCGTCCGCTCGTACGCCACCTCGATCCTGGCCGGTGCGCTGCTGGTGATGGCGGCGTTCCTTGCGGTGCAGGCGGGGTGGTTGGCGTGATCGACCTCAATACGCCCGCCCCCGCCGGCGGACCACGCATCCACGACGGAGGTAAGGCCACATAATGTCCAACTTCCCGTTCCTCTCGGTGCTCACCGTGGCGCCGCTGGTGGGCGCCCTGGTGGTGGCCTTCCTGCCGCGCCACCGCCCGGAGCTGGCCAAGCAGGTGGCGTTCGCCTGGTCGCTGCTCGTGCTGGTGCTCTCGGTGGTGATGTGGGTCAGCTTCAACGCCGGCGGTGACCGGTTCCAGTTCCGCGAGTCGTACTCCTGGATTCCGAACTGGGGGGTCAGCTTCACCTTCGCCGCGGACGGCATCGCGCTGGTGATGCTGATGCTGATCGCGGTTCTGGTGCCGCTGGTGATCCTGGCGTCCTGGCACGACGCCGAGTCGTCGAAGCGGTCGGTGCCCGTCTACTTCGCGCTGCTGCTGGTCCTCGAGTGCACGATGATCGGTGTCTTCGCGGCCGCCGACGTCTTCCTGTTCTACGTGTTCTTCGAGGTCATGCTGGTGCCGATGTACTTCCTCATCGGTAGCTACGGCGGCCACCAGCGGCAGTACGCGGCCGTGAAGTTCTTCCTCTACTCGCTCGTCGGCGGTCTGTTCATGCTGGCCGCGGTGATCGGCCTGTGGGTGGTCGGCGGAAAGACCTTCGACTGGCAGGCGCTCTCGCAGGTCGACATCAGCACCGGCACCGAGCGGTGGCTGTTCCTCGGCTTCTTCCTCGCGTTCGCCATCAAGGCGCCGTTCTTCCCGTTCCACACCTGGTTGCCCGATGCCGGTGGCGCCGCCCCGGCGGGCGCGGCGGCGCTGCTCGTCGGCGTGCTGGACAAGGTCGGCACCTTCGGCATCCTGCGCTACTGCCTGCCGTTGTTCCCCGAGGCGTCGAAGTGGTTCGCGCCGTGGGCGCTGGCCCTGGGCGTGATCGGCATCGTCTACGCCGCGCTGCTGGCGGTCGGCCAGAACGACCTCAAGCGCCTGGTGTCGTACACCTCGATCGCGCACTTCGGCTTCATCGGCGTGGGCATCTTCGCCTTCACCACCCAGGCCGGCACCGGCGCGGTGCTCTACATGCTCAACCACGGGTTGGCCACCGGCCTGCTCTTCCTTGTGGTGGGCATGCTGATCTCCCGGCGCGGTTCGGCGCTGATCAGCGACTTCGGTGGCGCCGGCAAGCTCGTCCCGGTGCTCGCCGGGGTGCTCTTCTTCGCCGGTCTCGCCTCGCTGGCGCTGCCCGGCACGGCGCCGTTCATCTCCGAGTTCCTGGTGCTGATCGGCACCTTCACTGTGAACAAGCCGGTCGCTGTCATCGCCACGCTCGGCATCATCCTGGCCGCCGCGTACGTGCTGTGGATGGTGCAGCGCACCACCCAGGGCACCCTCAACCCGGCGCTGACCGAGGTCGACGGCATGCGCCGGGACCTCAACCTGCGCGAGAAGGTGGTGGTCGCCCCGCTGATCGCGCTGATCGTGCTGCTCGGCTTCTTCCCCAAGCCGGTCACTGACGTGATCAACCCCGCCGTCCAGGCGACAATGGACGACATCGGCAGAACCGACCCGGCGCCGTCCGTGGGCGGCACCGTCCAGGAGGCAGGCCGGTGAGCGCGAGGAGTGAGCTTGCGAGCCCCACCCGCCCGCGCGAGGAGAGAGCGAAGCGAGCCCCGCAGTCGCGGGCAAAGGCTTCCGCAGTCGTGAACGAAAGGTCGGCCCAGTGACCGAGTTGAAGCTGCCGTCGATCGACTACGCGGCGATCTCTCCGATCCTGATCATGCTGGGCACTGCGTTGCTCGGCGTGCTGGTCGAGGCCCTGGTGCCTCGTCGCTGGCGGCACGTGGTGCAGTTGACGCTGGCGCTGCTCGCTGTGCTCGCGGCACTGACCATGGTGGTCCTCAGCGCCGATGAGCGGATCATCACCGCGGGCCAGGCGCTCGCGATCGACGGGCCGACGCTCTTCCTCCAGGGCGCGATCCTGGTGCTGGCAGCGATGGCGCTGCTGCTGATCGGTGACCGCTCGGTCGAGCGGGGCGGGGCGTTCGTCGCCCAGGCCGCGGTGACCGCTGAGTCGGCCGACGACCGGCGGCAGGCCGAGGGGCGCAACGGTCTCACCGAGGTCTACCCGCTGACCACGTTCGCGATCGGCGGCATGCTGATCTTCGTGGCGGCGAACGACCTGCTGACCATGTTCATCGCACTCGAGGTCTTCTCCCTGCCGCTCTACCTGCTCTGCGCGCTGGCCCGTCGCCGGCGTCTGCTGAGCCAGGAGGCGGCGATGAAGTACTTCCTGCTCGGCGCGTACGCCTCGGCGTTCTTCCTGTTCGGCGTGGCCCTGATCTACGGCTTCACCTCAGGGATCCCGGGCCGGACGGCCGGCGTCGACTTCGCCACCATCCACGCGGCGGTGGGCGAGTCGCCGGCCAGCCCGGTGCTGCTCTTCGCCGGCATGGCGCTGCTCGCCATCGGTCTGCTCTTCAAGGCCGCGGCGGCCCCGTTCCACGTCTGGACCCCGGACGTCTACCAGGGCGCTCCGACCCCGGTCACCGGATTCATGGCGGCCTGCACCAAGGTCGCCGCCTTCGGTGCCCTGCTGCGCGTCTTCCAGGTCGCGTTCGCCGACGCCAACTGGGACTTCACGCCGGTCCTCGGCGCGGTGGCGGTGCTGACCATGCTCGTGGGTGCGGTGCTCGCCGTCACCCAGACCGACATCAAGCGGCTGCTCGCGTACTCCTCGATCGCCAACGCCGGCTACCTGCTGGTCGGTGTGTTGGCGCCGAGCCGCGACGGGCTGGCCGGCACGATGTTCTACCTGGTCGCGTACGGCTTCTCGGTGCTGGCCGCGTTCGCAGTGGTGACGCTGGTACGGGACGACGACGGTGAGGCCACCCACCTGTCCCGCTGGGCCGGGCTGGGCCGTCGGTCGCCGTTCTTCGCCGCGCTGTTCACGTTCATCCTGCTGGCCTTCGCCGGTATCCCGCTGACCAGCGGCTTCACCAGCAAGTTCGCCATCTTCGGGCCGGCGCTGGAGGGTGGCCAGGCCTGGCTGGTGATCGCCGGTGTGCTGACGAGCATGATCCTCGCGTTCCCGTACCTGCGGGTCGTGGTGATGATGTGGCTCTCCGAGCCGGGCGAGTCCACCCCGACCGTCACGGTGCCCGGTGGGCTCACCTCCGCCGCGCTGATGATCGGTGTGCTGGCGACCCTGGTGTTGGGTGTCGCCCCGGCGCCGCTGCTCGACCTGGCTGCCGGAGCCGCCGAATTCGTTCGATGACCGAAGGATCGATCACCGGGGGCCGGCGCGTGTTCACGTGCCGGCCCCCGGTGCGTATCCCCGGGCCGGAGCAGGTCGAACGGGTGTGGCATGGTTGATAGCGTGGTGAAACCGGCGGGCGAGCGTTCAGGTGCCTCCGGCTCCGGCGGTCGACGGGGTCGGGCGAGCACGAGTCAGTTCGGCGCGCTTGGCCTCAACCTCGCCGATCCTCGTGTCGAGGCGTCCGTGCTGGGTCTTCTGGACACGGTCGAGGTCGAGTTGCGGGCCAGCGTCGCCAGTGCCGACCCGTTCGTCACCGAGGCCGCCCGGCACCTCGTCGAGGCCGGCGGGAAGCGCTTCCGGCCGTTGCTGGTGGCGCTCGGCGCCCAGTTCGGTGACCCGACCGGTGCACAGGTGGTCCCGGCGGCCGTGGTGATGGAGCTCACGCACCTCGCCACCCTCTACCACGACGACGTGATGGACGAGGCCGCCGTCCGTCGGGGCGCGCCGAGTGCGAACTCCCGGTGGACCAACTCGGTCGCCATCCTGGTCGGCGACTACCTCTTCGCCCGCGCTGCGGACATCGCCGCCGACCTGGGCCCCGAGGCGGTCCGGTTGCAGGCGCGCACCTTCGCCCGGCTGGTGCACGGCCAGATCGCGGAGACGGTCGGGCCGCGCGCCGACGACGACCCGGTGGCCCACTACCTGCACGTGATCGCCGAGAAGACCGGCTCGCTGATCGCCACGTCGGCCCGGTTCGGCGGCATGTTCGGTGGCGCCGCCCCGGAGCACGTCGAGGCCCTCGCCGGGTACGGCGAGACGATCGGCGTCGCCTTCCAGCTCTCCGACGACCTGCTGGACATCGCCTCCGAGTCGGTGCAGTCGGGCAAGACGCCCGGCACTGACCTGCGCGAGGGTGTCCCGACGCTGCCGGTGCTCTACGCCCGCGAGGCGGACGACTCCGACGCGTCGTCGGTGCGGCTGCGGGAGATCCTGGCGACCGGCCCGTTGACCGACGACGCGCTGCACGCCGAGGCGTTGGGGCTGCTCCGGGAGAGCCCGGCGCTCAAGCGGGCCCGGGAAACCGTGCGCAGCTACGCCGAGGAGGCCCGCGCGCAGCTCGCTCCGCTGCCGCACGGCCCGTCCCGCAGCGCGCTCGAGTCGCTCTGCGACTACATCGCCGACCGCACCAGCTGATCCACGCCCCGGCCCGCTGCGGCGGCGGCGCGGGTCAACAGTCGGCTGCCGACGAGCATGAGGGCGGCGGCGAGCAGCATCGCCACGGCCGCGATGGTCCACATCACCGGGTAACCGAGGTGGGCGGCGAGTGGGCCCAGGCTCAGCGGGCCGAGACAGCCGCCCGCGTACACCCCGGTCTGTGTGATCGAGGTGGCGGCGGCCGGTGACTGCGGGTGGAGCCGGACCACGGCGAAGTTCATCAGGCCGGGCCAGGCCCAGCCCAGGCCGAAGCCGAGCACCACGCCGACCACCAACGGCACCGAGCCGGTCAACGCGAGCAGGCCCAGCCCGACCGCGCCGACGACCAGCATCGCGGCGATGAGGGCGACGTGGCCGGTCTCGCGGCGGTCGGCCATCCAGCCGGCGCCCACCCGAGCCGCCACGCAGACCGCGCTGCCCAGGGTCAGGGTGAGGCCGGCGAGGCCCGGCGACAGACCCCGGGCCGCGGCGGAGTCCACCAGGAAGGTGCCCAACGAGTTGGCCGCGGCCGACGCCAATGTCGCTGCCGCGCCGATCACCACCAGCGCCGCCGTCGCCCGCCCGGCGCGCGCGGCGCCGGCCCGTCGGGCCAGGCCGGGCAACTGCCGGGGTACTGCGGCAAGCGTCGTCAGCGCGGCCAGGGCGGCGGCCACGAACGCCCAGCGCCAGCCGGCGGTGAGCGCGATGGTGGGCACCGCCACCCCGGCCAGCAGTGTGGAGACCGGGATTGCGGCCTGCTTGACACCGAAGGACAGCCCCTGCCGCCGGGCCGGCACGTGCTGGGCCAGCGCCGCGTTGCTGGCCAGCTGGCCGAGCGCGTTCGCGGCGGCGCTGAGCGCCAGCAGGCCGACCAGCACCGGGTACGACCGGGCGAAGGCGGCCACTGCCAGCATCGACCCGGCGGCCAGCAGGATGCCGCAGCGGGCCACCACTGCCGACCCGTACCGCTCGACCAACCGCCCGGAGGGCACCGAGGCCAGCGCGCTGACCCCGAAGTAGACGGAGACGGCCAGGCCCAGGCCGGCCGGCGAGAAGCCGAGGTCCGTGCCCATCTGCACGGCGAGACCGCCGAGCAGGAAGACGGGGAGTACGCAGGCCACAGTGGTGGCGACTGCGCCAGCGCTGGCCCGGACCGGACGGGGTCGGGCAACGGCCGGATCGGGGGTGTTGGAGGTGTCGGTCATCGTTCGGCAAACCTACGCGAGCCCCGCTCACAGCACTCCTGGTGACCGGCGGGGCACAACCTGTGGATGGTGATCTGGCATCCTCGACCCGAACAGGCATTTCGCACCGGGCCTGTTTTTCATATGGTGTAAGTCCCCGGCGGCGGAGGTGGTTGTGCGCGACCCCTTGGCAGAACCTTCGGACCTGATTCGCAGCGTGTCCCGAGCGCTACGGGTGCTGGAGTCGGTCGGTCGCGCCCCGAAGGGCCTGACCGTCAAGCAGATCGCCCGGCGCTGCGAGCTGACAGTGGCCACCACCTACCACCTGGTCCGCACCCTCGCCTACGAGGGCTACGTGATCCGTCGCGAGGATGGCACGTACATCGTGGGGTTGGAGGTGGCCGACCGGTACCGGGAGCTGGTGACGGCGTTCCGGGGCCCGCCGGCGGTCGGTGAGACGCTGCGGCGGGCCGCCCTGGACACCGGCTACAGCCACTACCTCGGTCGGTTCGTCGGCGGTCAGGTGGCCCTCACCGCTGTCGCCGAGGGTCACCGCTCGCCCTACCTGGAGGATCTGGTCCCGGGCTTCGACGAGGGGGCGCACGCGACAGCGCTCGGCAAGTCGTTGCTCGCCACCCTCACCACCGACCAGCGCTACCGCTACCTGCGCGAGTACGGCATGCGCCCCTTCACCACCGCCACGCTGACCACGACCGAGAGTTTCGAGGCCGACCTGGCGGCCGGCGACCGGCGCGGTATGCAACTGGAGATGGGGCAGTTCCGCCAGGGGGTGGCCTGCGCGGCGGTGCTCGTCGCGCCGGACAAGGACATGGAACGCCGCGTCGTGCTCGCCTGTGCGTTGCCGGCCAGCGAGATGATGACCTCCGCCCGGGTCGTACGCGCCAAGCTGCTCACAGTGGCCCGCGGCGTGGCCGACGGCATCGCTACCGACAACTGACCGCCGAGAGGCCCTCTCCCGGGCTGGGAGAGGGCCTCTCGGGGCGGTCCAGCGCCGGACCGCCGGAGCAACGTCAGCGGCCGCTCGGCCGCGGCTACGACGTCAGCTACCCACCGGGCCGCCGTCGAGGCGCCAGGTGACCACCACGCCCGGCTTGGCGTAGTCACCGTCCGGCCAGTTCGAGGCCGGGTTCTCCACCGAGGCCCCGGTGATCTCGCCCGGGTGTTGCACGGCGACGAAGACCGAGCGGTTGTCACCGGTGATGAACGGGCCGCAGGTCTCCGCGCCGAGCGGCACCGTCAGGAACTGCTTGAGGTGACCCCGCTCCGGACCCTCCACGGCGGTGGCGAACAGGCCGTCGTTGCTGCCCAGCGCGTTGCCGTCGGTGGAGATCCAGAGGTTGCCGGTGGCGTCGAAGGCGACGTTGTCCGGGCAGGAGATCGGGGAAACCTTGGTCTTGTCGTACCCGGCGAAGAAGGTCGACGGGTCGGTCGGGTCGCCGCAGACGATCGGCAGCGACCAGGCGAAGGTCTCCGAGGTGTTGTCGTTGCGGTCCTCGACCAGTTCCAGGATCTGCCCGTGCTTGTTGGCGTTGCGCGGGTTGGCCTCGTCCGCCTTCGGGTTGCTGCCGACGCCCCGGTTGGTGTTGTTCGTCAGCGCCACGTACACCTTGCCGGTGAGCAGGCTCGGCTCGACGTCCTCGGGGCGGTCCATCTTGGTCGCGCCGACCTTGTCGCCGGCGAGCCGGGTGAAGGTGAGTACGTCCGCGGCGGTCATCCCGTCGACGAACGACCGGTTGCCGCTGACCAGCCGGATCCAGCGACCCCGACCGTTGAACGCGCCGTCGGCGGGGAGCTTGCCCGTGCCGTCGATCTCGGCGGCGCTGGTCTGGTCGAGCTTCGCCGCGTAGAGCGTGCCCGACTCCAGCAGTGTCAGGTTGTGCTTGCGGGCAGCCCAGGAGTTGCCCTTCATGAACTTCTTGTCCGAGACGAACTTGTAGAGGTAGTCGAACCGCTCGTCGTCGCCCATGTACGCGACCACGTGGCCGTCCTTCGCCACGATCACGTTGGCGCCCTCGTGCTTGAACCGACCCATCGCTGTGTGCTTGCGCGGGCGGCTCTCCGGGTCGAACGGGTCGATCTCGACGACCCAACCGAACCGGTTGGCCTCGTTGGGGTGCTTCGCCAGGTCGAAGCGCTCGTCCGCGCGATCCCACTTGCGGCTGCCGCTGGGGTAGCGGCTGGCGGTGCCGATGCCGTACCGGTCCAGCTTCGGCTTCAGCTCGGCCGGGACGGCGTCGGCGCCTACGAAGTACTGGTTGAAGTTCTCCTCGCCGGAGAGCACGGTGCCCCACGGGGTCACGCCACCGGCGCAGTTGTTCAGCGTGCCGACGACAGTGCGACCCCTGGGGTCGGCGGCGGTCTTCAGCCAGGCCGAGCCGGCGGCCGGGCCGGTCAGGTCGAACTTGGTGCTCAGGGCGGTGACCCGCCGGTTGTACGGCCGAGGGCCCTTGCCGACCGGCTTCCACTGCCCGGTGCCCGCGACCCGCTCAAGCTCCACCACCGACATGCCGTGCGCGGCCATGGCGGTGCGCAGTTGCTCCACGGAGAGCCCGTCCAGGCCGGGGAAGCCCGGGAACATCAGGTCCTCGTTCGTGTACTCGTGGTTGACCACGAGCAGCGCCCGCTTGCCCTGCTTGTCCAGCGGCAGCACGCCCACGAAGTCGTTGTTGTACCCGAACTGCCTGGACTGCGCGGCGGCGGTCTGGTGGTGCAGGTCGAACTCCGGCGCGCCCGGCAGCACCGGGTCACCCCACTTGATCACCACGGCGTGGTCGTAGCCGTTCGGCACGACAAGGGTGTCCAGCTTGTTCGGTGGGATCGGCTTGAAGGTCAGCGCGCCGTTGCCGACCCCGGTGCTGGGACGACCGAACCCGAAGTTCTCCGGAACGTCCGGGGCGGTCGGGGCCGCCACGGCCGGGGCCGCCCCGGCGAGCGCGCCGGCTGCCGCGCCGCCGAAACCGAGCACCAACGCGCCGACCGCGCCGGCCCGGACCACGCCACGCCGCGACACCTCGGCGTTCACCACGTCACCGAAGTACGCGTTGTCGGAGGTGTTCGGGACCGGGTGGTCACACGCGTTCCCGCACCGGTACAGACAGGTCATGGCATCACGGGTGCCATGGCGGGTGCCGTTCAACAGGGGGAGCAGCCGGGGACGGTCGCTCATGGGGGAGGCCTCCAGAGAAGTCGGTGGCACGACAGGCGGCGTACCAGCCGGACGCTAGGAGGACGTGGTGAGCGCTCGTCAGCCGCGATGTGAACCGGGCATGAACACCTTCGTCGGCGGCATCACCACGCGACCGGTCTGACCTCGGGCTGAACCGATCGGCGTGACAGCACGTATTCCCGAGCGAACGCACCGCCGGACGCGCGCCGGAAGCGAGGAGACCGCCATCAGCGACCACGACGCCCAACTGCTCCGCGCGCTGCACGACGAGCACGCGGAGGCGCTGTACGCCCATGCCCTGCGGCTGGTCAACGGGGACCGGCAGCGGGCCGAGGACCTGGTGCAGGAGACGCTGCTGCGGGCCTGGCGACATCCGGAGTCACTCGACCCGAGGCGCGGATCGGTGCGGTCCTGGCTGTTCACCACCGCCCGCAACCTGGCCATCGACGCCTGGCGGCGGCGATCCACCCGGGTCGGCGAGGTGTTCACCGACGATCTGCCCGAACCGCCCGAGGTGATCGACGAGGCCGAACGGGCGGTGGAGGCGTGGACCGTCGCCGAGGCGCTGAACCGGCTCAGCCCGACCCACCGGGAAGTGCTTGTCGAGTGCTTCTACCAGGGGCGGTCGGTGGCCGAGGCGGCGTCCCGCCTGGGCGTACCGCCAGGGACCGTGAAATCCCGCACCCACTACGCGCTGCGGTCTCTACGGTTGGTCCTGGCCGAGATGGGGGTGACGGGATGACCCGGTGCGAGTTCGCGTACGACGACGGCGCGTACGTGCTGGGCGCCCTGGCCCCTGCCGAACGGGCGGCCTACGAGCGGCACCTGGGCGGCTGCGCCTCGTGTCGGGAGGCGGTCGCCGAGATCGCCGTCCTGCCCGGGTTGCTCGGGCGCCTCGACCCGGCGGGGTTGGAGCAGATCCTGCCGCCGCCGGCCCCGCCCCGGGTGCCCGCGCTGCTCGACGAGGCCCGCCAGCGCCGTCGTCGGGAACGCGCCGCGGACCGGCGACGGTACGCACTGACCACACTGGCCGCCGCCGGGCTGGCGCTGCTGGTCGGTGTGGGCACCGCAGTGGCGCTGCCTCGAACGGTCGACCCGTCCGGGCCGCCCGGCGCGCAGGGCAACCCGACCCCGCAGGTGTCGATGGTGGCCATGCGACCGGTGGCCGCCGCCGGGCCGGTGCACGCCGACCTCGGGCTCACCGGCACCAAGTGGGGCACCGAGGTGACAATGCGTTGTGGGTACGACGCGCGGACGAGCTACGGCAAGGCGTACCCGTTCCGGCTGGTGGCGCGCGGTCCGAACGGTGCCACCGAGCAGATCGGCTCCTGGTTGGCGGCGCCAGGCGACGACCTCAGCTTCACCGGCGCGACGAGGTTCACCGACGCCGAGCTGGTCAGTGTGGAGTTGCAAAAAGCCGACGGCACGCCCCTCCTGACCTACGCCGTCCCCTAGCCCTGGCCCTCCAACCCCGGCCCGCCCATCCGCGTCCCAGCCCCGCCCGCGCCAGTCCCGCAGCACCCGCCCGCCCATCCGCGTCGATCAAGGAGTTGTGGTGGGTGGCAAACCGCCCAAATTAGTGCCGAGCAGGCACCACAACTCCATGATCGACAGCGGGTGGGGGTGGGATGCGGCGGGACTGGCGGGTGCGGCGGGAAGCTCGTACGGCGTCGGCGGTGAAGACGATCAGGGCCAGCCAGACCAGCGCGAAACCCGCAAGGCGGGCCGGCGGCATCGGCTCGTGAAAGATCAGCACACCGCAGCCGAGCTGGAGGATGGGCGCCAGATACTGGATCATGCCGAGGCTGCTCAGGGGCAGTCGGTTGGCCGCCCCGGCGAACAGCAAGAGCGGGATCGCCGTGGCCGCGCCGGCCAGCACCAGCAGCACTGTGTGCCCGGCCGAGACGTGCCCGAAGGTCAGGTCGGCCTTCGCCGTCAGCCAACCCAGGTAACCCAGCGCCGGCAACGCCAGCACCGCCGACTCGACGAAGAGCCCTTCCGCCGCCGGCAGCCCGAGCCGCTTCTTGACCAGGCCGTAGCCGGCGAAGCTGAACGCCAGGGTCAACGCCAACCAGGGCAGCCGGCCGTAGTCCACTGTGAGCACCGCGACCGCCGACGCGCCGATCCCCAGCGCCACCCACTGCGCCGGGCGTAGCCGCTCCCGCAGCACAGTCACCCCGAGCAGCACCACTACCAGCGGGTTGATGAAGTAGCCGAGCGCCGTCTCCACCACCCGGTCGGAGTTGACCCCGTAGATGTAGGTGCCCCAGTTGACTGCGATCAGCGCGGCGGCGGCGACGATCCCCGCCACCGCCCAGGGGCGACGCAGCAGCGCCCGCAGGAAGCCGACGTTGCGCAGCGCCGCCAGCAGCAGCGCCACGAAGACCACCGACCAGACGATCCGGTGGGCCAGGATCTCCAGTGGGCCGGCGGGTCGCAGCAGCTTCAGGTAGAGCGGAAAGAAACCCCAGAGCAGGTACGCGCCGAGGCCGTAGAGGTATCCCAGGCGGAGTGGCGTCACGCCTCCACCGTAAGGGGCGTAGTGCTGCTTTGTTCCTTTCCGGTGATCGGGGTCACCGGGGGGCGCCGGTCCAGCTGCATCCAGCGCTGCGGCGCGTCCAGCGGGGTGAAGCCCACCCCCGCGTACACCTGGTGGGCGTCGCTGGTGCAGAGCAGGATCCGGCGTACGCCCAGCTCGTCCAGGTGGTCGCGGACCGCGCCGGCCAGCCACCCGCCCAGCCCGCGACCCCGGGCGGCCCGGTCCACGTACACGTCGCAGAGCCAGGCGAAGGTGGCGCCGTCGGTGACGACCCGGGCCACAGCGACCTGGCGGCCGTCCTCCGGCCGGTAGATGCCGAACGCCAGTGAGCCGGCGAACGACCGCTCGGTGGTCTCCCGGTCTCGTCCGAGCGCCCAGTACGCGTCGGTGGACAACCAGTGGTGCACCAGGTCCAGGTCGATCCGCGCCGGATCGGTGCTGAGCAGGTGGCCGTCGGAACTAGTCAGCGAGAACATGCCGCGACGCTAACCGCCGGGATGGGCAGTCCGGCCGCCACATTCCCGAACTCTGGTCATCGGCCCGCCGGGGCCCCGGCCGAGGTCGGAGCCCCGGACGGACCGGGTCGGCGCTGGCTGGTCGGCGGTCAGTCCCGGTCGAGGACGGCGCCGAGGATCCAGGTCACGATGCTCACGAAGAGGGCGCCGAGCACTGCTGCCGGCCAGAAACCGTCCACCGAGAACGGCAGCCCGGCCTGGTCGGCGATCCAGCTGGTGAGCAGGAAGAGCAGCCCGTTCACCACCAGGGCGATGAGACCCAGGGTCAGCAGGTAGAAGCCACAACCGACGGTCTTGATGATCGGCTGGAGAACCGCGTTGACCACGCCGAAGATCACCGCCACCAGGAGCAGCGTGGTCACCGTCTCGGTGGCCGAGTTCGAATCCAGGGAGATGCCCGGGATGAGGAGCGTGGCCAGCCAGAAAGCCAGAGCTGTGCTGGCCAGCCGGATCAGCAGACCTTTCAGAAAACCCATGGCGGGGATCGTGCCACGGACACCGCACCGACGTAACCCGCCAGCTGGCCGTGCCGGTGGAATCAGCCGCGCGTCGGCGGGCCGATCAGTTGCGCCTCGATCGGAGTGGGGGAGAGCAGTGCCCAGCGCAGCGCCCGACGGTTGACAACGGCCACCATGTCCTCCCGGATCCGGGTCAGCCACTCGGCCGAGCCGCCCAGCCCCAGCGCCGCTCCGGCCAGGGTGGCCTCGGCGGAGGTCAGTGGCTGTAGCAACGCCAGGTCGGCGCGGCTCAACGCGTCCACATCGGCAGGGGTCAGCTCGTCGCGTACCACAAGGGTGGCCCGCCACGGCGGGCCCGGCGCGGCCTCCGCCGCCACCGGTCCGGCGTCGACGATCAGCAGCAACGGACGCAGCGCGGTGCCCACCCCGTCGGCGACCGCCCGGCCGGGAGGGAGCAACGGGATCGTGCCGCCCGGCGCGCCAACCCCTCTGATGAACGGCTCCCAGGCGCGTGGCCGGGCGGTCTGCACCACCACCAGGGCACCGAGTGCCAGGGCGCGCAGGGCCACCAGCTGGGCTGCCCGCACCCCGCCGACCAGCAGGACGCGGGTGCTCTCCGGCCGGAACAGTCGCACTGTGACGGCTCGGCCGTGCCGGTTGGTGCCGACCATCAGTCCCGCGTCGCCCACTGACAGCTCCCAGTCGTCGACCGCCGGGTCGGGTCGCGCTCCGGGCGCCGGTGGGCGGGGCTGCACCCCGGGTGCCGCCAGCGCCAACGGCAGCGTGGCGGCCAGCCCGCTCAGGTGGGCCCCGTCCAGTCGGCGTAGCTTTCCGCCCAGGTCGGTCACCAGGCGGGTCAGCGCCTCGGTGGCCGCCACCAACTCGGTCGCCGTCCCGGCGGCCAGGCGTACG
The DNA here is from genome assembly GCF_040649935.1 of Micromonospora sp. NPDC048842. Taxonomy (NCBI): domain Bacteria; kingdom Bacillati; phylum Actinomycetota; class Actinomycetes; order Micromonosporales; family Micromonosporaceae; genus Micromonospora; species Micromonospora sp. NPDC048842. The sequence goes on from NZ_JBEZGK010000019.1 coordinate 75,344, forward strand.
GTCAGCTCGGTCGGCACTCCGCTGGCCGCCGGCGGACCCGACGACGTCGACATCGTCGGCGACGGGCCTGAGCAGATCGACACCGTCGTGGCCGTCGCCGGCAGCGCGAGCAGGCGGGGCACCAGCCGGCGTCCAGCCGCAGCACCCGCGTCGGGCCGGTGGAGCAGCCGGAAGGTGGCCTGGACGAGAGTGCCGGTCCGGATCGCCGGCCAGGACTCCCGGACCGGTTCGCCGTCGTGGTGGGCCAGCTCGCCCAGGACGCGCAGCGCCGCCGGCACCCCGAGCGGCCGCGCGGCCAACGGCCCGAGCCGGCGGACGATCCGGCGGACCGTGCCGGCGAGTACCCGGCGCAGGTCCTCCTCGGACCAACCGTTCACCCGCAGCACCCGGACCGCCACCACCGCCCGCTCGCGCCCGGCGAGCCGCCCGTCGGTGAGCTGCCGGTACGACGTGCCGACGGTGCCACCGGCGCTCGGCACCGGTGCCGGCGCACCGGCGAGCAGCAGTTGGATCAGCAGCGGGGGCTGGTCCGGCCCGGTCGGGGGAAGCAACGCGGCCGGGGCGGGGATCGCCTGGGACACGTCGCCCAGCAGGTCGCCGGGGTCGCCGAGCTCCAGGAGCGCGACCATGCCGGTGGTGTCCTCCAGGACGGCCGCCGACCCGCCGGTCAACTCGGTCGAGCGGACCACGGTGCCCGGGGCGACCAGGTCGAGCAGTTCGGCCGCGTCGGCCGGCCCGGCCAACGCCCGTCGGCGGGTGAGGTGCCCGATGGCGGTGCCCAACCACTCGAACAGCCACCGCCCCCGCACCGGCACCCAGGCGGCGGCCACCAGCAGCACGGCCACCAGTACGGCCGCGGCGACGACCGGCGCGGGGCGGCCGAGGGTGACGAGCACGAGCGCCGCCGCGACCTGTGCGGTGACCAGTTGGCCGGCCCGCGCTCCGGCAGCCGCACGGCGACCTTGCGCGACCCAGTGGGCCACCGGCGACCGGCGACGAGGGGCGCGCTGACCGACCGACAGCGGGCCGCGGTCGGTGGATCGGCCCGGCCCGCCCACTCGTGGGGAGGCAGCTGCCTCGGACCCGACCGGGACCGGCGGGTGCGGCCCTCCGGTGGTGATCGCCGGCACCGTGCCTCCTCGACCAGTGGGGACCGGGGTCGGGCGGCCGGCCGCCCTCCGGCGGCCCGTCACGCGCCGCGACGTGGCTGCGGCACATCGTAAGCGACCGATGGCCGCCTCGGTTGTCCACAGGGGAAGCCGGTGGGGTAGCAGAACTGCTACGAGGTCGCTACCGTCAGCCACGAAGTCCTTCGCTGACCCGTGTCTCAGTGCTCGACGACCGGGCCAAGCGACGACGCGTCGCCACGGGGTGGGCGCGTCGACGGCCAGGTGCGATCCGAGAGACGAGGTGACGTCCGGATGTCCCAAACCAAGGCAGAAGCAGCGGTGATGCAGCAGACTGCCGCGAAGTTCGAGCAGGTGGACCAGTCGTTGCAATCCATGCTGACCGGCCTGCTGGCCGAGCTGGAGGTGTTGCAGCAAGCCTGGCGTGGCGCTGGTGGTCGGTCGTTCGAGCAGGTCAAGCAGCAGTGGTCACAGGACCAGGCGGCGCTGCACCGCGCGCTGCGCGAGACCGCCGGTGCGATCCGCACCGCCGGTCGGCAGTACCACGCGTCCGATGACGAGGTGGCCAGCCGGGTGGCCGGCACCAACCGCGGCGGCATCCAGCTGCCGCTCTGATCCCGTTGGGGAGGGAATCCGATGGACAATGGTGTGCTGGTCGTCAACTTCGCCGCGCTGCAGCAGGCCGGCGCTGACATTCAGAAGGCGTTGAACACCCTCGACGCGCAACTCGGCCAACTCGAACGCGACGCCGCCCCGCTGGTGGCGAGCTGGACGGGCGACGCGCGGCAGGCCTATGAGCAGCGGCAGGCGCGGTGGCGTTCGGCCTCGCAGGACCTGCAGGGGATGCTGCGTGACATCCGGTTGGCGGTGAACGACTCCGCCACCGACTACCTGGACACCGAGAAGAAGAACACCGGGCTGTTCCAGTGAGCGGTGTGGGCCGGGAGCGCTGACAGTGTCCGGGTCAGCGCCCCGCCCGCAGCCGATCGGCGGCCAGGGCCGTACGTCGGCGGGTTCAGGCCGTGCGCGGGCGGGCTCAGGCCGGGTCGGCCGGGCGCCAGCGTCGACGGGCGCCCCGGGGCAGCACCAGGGCGAGCAGCGCCACTGTGACCGCCGTGATGCCGGCCACCGCCCCGACAAGCAGGGCTCGGTCCCGTGCGGCGGCCCGGCGGGCCTGGTGGGCGAGCTGCGCCGGGTCGGCCCGGTCGTCGGCAAGGGCGGCGATCGGCCGCGCGTCGGCCGCACGGCCGCCGCTGGTCTCGGTGACCGCACGGTAGGGGTTCAACACGCCGGCGCCGTACCCGCCGCCCCGGCCCGAGCCCGGAGCTGGATCGGCGGTGGCGATGATCCGCTCCGCCACCTGGGCGGCGGTCAGCTCCGGCCGGTATTGCCGCAGCAACGCGGCGGTGGCGGCCACGAAGGGCGCCGCGTAACTGGTGCCTTCGACCCGATGGTGGCCGGCACCGGGTGCGGCGGTCAGCACCTCGCTGCCCGGGGCCACGAGGTCGACGTACGGGCCGGTCTGCGAGAACGTCGCCCGCGCGCCGTCCGCCCCGATCGCGCCCACGCCGAGCACCCCGTCGTACCCTGCGGGGAAGGGCCGGGGGTCCCCGCTGTCGTGCAGATTGCCGGCGGCGGCAACCAGCACCACGTCCCGGTCGACCGCGTACCGCACTGCCGAACGGACCTCCGGATCGTCCGCGTACAGCACCACGGACAGGTTCACCACGTCGGCGTCATGGTCGACGGCCCACCGGATGGCCCGGGCGAACTCGTCGGCGCTGACCGTGCGCCCGGACTCCCGCCCCTGCACCACCTGCTGCTCACTCACCCGCACCGGCAGGATTCGGGCACCCGGCGCCAGGCCGCGGAAGGCGACGTCGGGGCGGGGTGCCGCGGCGATGATGCTCGCCACACCGGTGCCGTGCCCGGCGCAGTCCCGGCCGCCGTCCCCGCCGGGGTCGAGCAGGTCGGTGCCGGCCAGCACCCGCCCAGCCAGCTGCGGGTGCACCCGGTCAACCCCCGAGTCGACCACAGCGACTGTCACCCCGGCGCCGGTGGCCAGCGGCGCGAGCCGCGCCGGGTCGTACCGTTGCTGTGGCCAGGGCCTGGCCGCTACCGGCCGGACGGGGGTGAGTGGTGTCGCGCAGGCCGGTGCCGCCCGGAGCCCGGCGGTGGCGGCGACTGTCGGAAGGGCCGGTACGGTCAACAGGCTGGCGGCCAGACCTGCGAGGACCGGGCGCGTGATCGATCGGGACATCGACACCCTCCGTATCGTGTCGGCTCCGGAACGGGATGTTATCGCCTCCTCCGGGCCCTGGCAGGCCGCCGCCGGCCAGCCATTGTGATCTTGGTACCACCTTGTAGGTTGTACGCGATACCTGTGGCCTGTTCTCGGAAGGGGAGGTGGCCGTGACCGCATGGGAGCCGGCCACGGAGGCCGAGGTGGCGATGCGCGACGCGCTGCGCGCCAACGACCAGGAGTTGTACTTCCGGCTCCTGTCCCGCACCGATGTGCTGCTGCCGGTCTCCGCGCCGACGCAGCCCGGCCAGCCACCCGCCGGATGGGGCACCTGGACCACCGGCGGCCGGACCCACGTCCTGGCCTTCACCTCCGCCGCCGCCCTGCGAGCCTGCCTCGGCGATCATGCCGGCAGCAACCGACGCATCCCCTTCGCCGATCTCGCGGCCAGCTGGCCCAACCACGAGTGGTGGCTCGCCGTCAATCCGGGTCTGCCGGTCGAGGGTTACCTGCCGGCCTGGTTCGTGTCGCAGCTGTCCCGAGGTGACGTGCGACTGCCCGGCCGTGCCATGGGTGCCCGGGCTCGCCTGGAACGGGCCGAGACGTTGGCGCGCACCCGGCCCGGCGCGCCACTGCGGGACGCCGCGTCACTGCGGGACACCGCGCCACCGCGGGACGCCGCGCCAGCCGCTGGATCGCCTCCGGTGACGGGGGCGGCCCCGTCCGGGCCCGAGAGTGCTCCGCTCGCACCCCGAAGGCCCGCACGAAGCCCGGCCCCACGGGTGGGGGCACCGCCGGTGCCGGGTCCGGCGCCTCGGCCACCCGTCCCCGCTGAGCCGCCGCGCCGACCTGCCGAGGAGGACCTACCCGCCGCCGGTCAGCGGCACCTGACCGAACCGCCCCGGCCCGCGCCGGGCAACGGAGCGCTGCCCCGAGCCGGGCGGCCGTCCCGGTTCACGCCGTTGGCGACCGCCGGCCCCACCACCGACCAGGCCGGGCCGGGCGCTGGCTGGCCCGCAGCGACCCGACCGGGCGACGTCGACGGCCCCGCTCCGGCTAACGGCAACGGTGGCCCCCAGGCCGCGCCTCGCCGCTCCTTCTTCGACCCCAGCCCGGCCCGCGACCCGGCCGCGAGCGGGGGACACCCCGGTGACCGGGCGGCCCCGCCGACCCGGTTCGGGCGAGGCAGCCAGCCCTTCCCTCGCCGCCGCCCAGCCGATGCGCCGGCCGACGAGACCGCGACGCGGGCCTTTCCGATGGCGGCGGACCCGGCAGCCACTCAGCCGATACGACGGCCGGAGGGCGGCCTCGGCGCGTCCCGCGGGATGGACGCGCCACCATCCGGCGAGGAGATCACCCAGCCGCTGCCGCCGCGCCGGCACAACCCACTGGCTGAGGAGCCCACCCGCGCGTTCCGGATGACCGGTGAGCCACCCCTGACCGGTGCGCCTGGGCGGCCATCGGCGGAGGAGACGCAGGCGATTCCCCAGGACCGGCCGGGCCGGTTCGCGCCGACGGAGGATCTGCCGGCGTCCGTCGCGGAACCGGTCTCCGGGCCGCCCGCGCCGCGCCGGGGCTTCACGCCCATCGTCATCGAGGGCACCATCATCGAGTCCCGCGACATCACCGACCCGGTCGAGAGCAGCGCGCCGGTCGACGCGCCCCGACGGCCCAACCCCGCCGAGGCCGCCCCGCCGCCGTTCGGCTCGCCGCCCCCTGATCCGGGCCTGTTTAGTCCGTCGTCGTTCGGATCCAACCCGTCCGGGCCCACGTCGTTCAGCCCCGGCCAGCCGGCCCCGAGCCCGTCCGCCCCGCACCCGGTGGTTCCGGCAGAGGCCGGCGCTGCCGGCGGCGGCCCGGGTGACCCGCGAATCGACGGCCGCGTCGACGCCCCGCTCCGCGCCGACAGTGCTGTTTCGTCGGCCGGCCCGGCCAGTACGGACCAGGACGGCGGCGCGAGCGTGATCGCGGACGACGTTCCGCACCCACCGGTCGACGAGCCGGCGCCGGTCGAGTTCGAGCCGGCCAACACTGTCGAAGAGGACCTGCTCAGCGCCGCAGGCTCGGGCAGCACCGACACGTTCCTGTCCACCCTCCTGCTGGCCCGGGTGCTACTGCCGGCGGCACCGGACTCGGTGCGGGGAAGCCGCCCCGGAGATCCCGGCTTCGTCTGGCGTACCGGGCAGCTCGACGGCGAGACGTACGTGGTGGTCTACACGTCGTCGGAGCGCCTCGCCGACCACGTCGAGGGGGATGTCGACACGGTCCGGGTGAAGTTCGCCCAACTGATCCGGCGTTGGCCCGACGAGGACTGGTCGTTCGCCGTCAACCCGGGCACGCCGGTGGGTGCCAAGTTGCCCGGCGAGCAGATAGTCGCGTTGGCCAACTGGGCCGCCGAGGTGGGGCTCGGGGACGACCTGGAAGTGGACCAGGTGGAAGCGCCGGCCGCTGCCGAACCCGCCGCCCGTCCCCGGTATGCCCCCGCGGCGGTCGACCCGACCCGGCCGACGGTCATGCAGAAGGCGGTCGCCCCCAGCCAGCTCGCGTACTACCTGGATCGTGGGTACGACCGGGTGTCCGGGTTCGTACACCGAGCCGGTGAGCTGTCCCACCTGACCACACCGGCTCAGGTGCACGAGGCGCTGGGCCTCAGCTACCCCGGCTCGCCGTTCGCTCCGGACGCCGAGGAGATCTACGTGCTGCGCTGGCCGGCGCACCGGCCGAGCCTCTACCGCATCCCGTACGGCGGTCAGAACGAGCCGGCGATGCGGGCCATGGAGGGCTGGGTCATCGAACGTCCGCCGTTCCGGGGCAACGGCTTCGCCCCTGGTGAGAGCAGCGACGTGGTGGCGGAGTTCAAAGTGGACAGCGCACGGCTGCCGCACGGCGCCCAGCTCTGGCGCATCGGCGTGGACGGCAGCGAGCGGGTGGTCGCGGAGCTGGACACCGACTCGGTCATCTGGCGACGGGTCGGGGAGGCGTGATGCGCGACGGTTACGTGGCCCGTTGGCAGGGCCGGGAATACCAGGCCAGCCCGGACGGCGACGACATCCGCCTCTACCAGCCCGAGCCGGGTGAGGGCTTCGAGGAGGTCCGTGCGGGCCGCTACGTCCGGGTGCTGCCGGCGAGCGAGATCGAGGATCTGGCGTACGTGCGGACCACCTGCACCTGGCAGGGGCAGCCGTTCATCGTGCTCGGCAAGCACGACGCCTGGCTGCGGGTGGAGTACACCGGTGGTCGCTGGCCGGTGGCCGAGGCGATGCGACTGGAAGTCTTCGACTTCGGCGTCTACCAGGGTTGGGCGCCGGCCGCCGAGGTCACCGACCTGCGGGAGCAGCGGGTCTGACAGGTCAGGTCTTCGCCCACCGCAGGATCTCGCCGAGCACCAGTTCCGGTGCCTCCAGGTGCGGGAAGTGCCCCACCCCGTCGAGCAGTCGCCACTCGTACGGGGCGACGACGTACCGGCCGGAGCCCAGCGCTGTACGCGGCAGGGAGGCGGTGTCCAGGGCGCCGTGCAGTTGCAGGGTCGGGGTGGACAGTGGCTTCTGCATCAGGCGGACGAACCGGTAGCCGTGCAGTCGCAGCAGCGAGCGGAACGCCCAGCGGTAACCCTCCAGTGCGCAGAACGCGGCCTGCGGGATGCACATCGCCTCCCGGCACCGTTCGGCGTACGCCTCGAAGTCCGGCCCGGCCACCCACTGTGGGCCACCCCAGCGGCGCATGATCTCTCCGACTGCCGCAGCGCCGTCGCGGGTCAGGACGTGCTCGTAGCGGGGTAGCTGGAACTTCAACGCCGGTGTGGAGGCGGTGAACTGCCCGCGCGGGTCGGCGAAGATGGCGGCGCGCAGTCGCAGCGGGTGCGGTGCCCCCAGCACGACGAGCCGGCGGACCAGGGACGGGTGGAACGAGGCCACCGTCCAGGCCACCATGCCACCGAGGCCGCTGCCGACGATCGTCGCGGAACGTTCACCGAGCGCGCGGATCAGCCCGGCGATGTCGGCGGCGAGGGTGTAGCCGTCGTACCCCCGTGGCGGTTTGTCGCTGGCCCCGTAGCCGCGCAGGTCCACGGCGACCGCCCGGAAGCCGGCGTCGGCGATCGCCGGCAGCATCTGGTGCCAGGCCCACCAGTGCTCCGGGAAGCCGTGCAGGAAAAGCACCATCGGCCCGGTGCCGCCCTCGACCACGTGGAACCGGCTGCCGTTGGCGCCGACGAAACGGTGCGTCCACGGCCCCTCGGTGAGGACACAGGACTCGTCGACGGCCCCGCCGCGCTGGTCGGTCATGGCAGACAGCCTAGGACCCGGTTGCCGCGGGCGACCCTGGTGGTCGCGTTGAACAGGGGAAAGCCCCGGGTAGTCCCGGAGCGGGACCAGGGGAGATGACTCGACCGCCAGTGGAGAAACACGGTCCGGAAACATCCGGGAGGTGGCGCGCAAAGGGCGACGCCCCGGGCAGATGACCTGCCCGGGGCGTCGCTGGTTGGTGCGGGATCAGTGGTCAGCTGATCCGGATCTTCATCGAGGTGCCGTCCTGCTCCAGAACCTTGATCTTGACACCGGTCGCGGGGAGCTTGACGCCGTGGTTCGGCAGCTCCTCGTAGAAGTACTTCTTGGTGTCGTCGAACAGCGGCTCAGCAGCCTGGCCACGGATGTACTGCGGCTGGCTGTTCAGGTGCAGGGTGAACGAGTCGGCCTTGTTCAGGCTGAACGGTGCGTCGTACACCTGGACGCGGGCCCGCCACGGAGCCCCGGTCAGGTTGTAGATCGGGCGCGGGTGCGCGTCGATGTACAGGTTGCGACCCTCACCCGGGTGACCACCCGGGTTGGACGCCGACGCCGGGGCGGTGTTGTTGTCCGACCAGCGGGTGTTCCAGTACGAGATGAGCAGGCCCTCCTGGTACGCGTAGTGGTCCACCCAGTCCGGGCGGGTGTTCGCGTAGCCGAAGAAGTACGGGCCGGTCTTCAGGTACTTGTCGTACGAGACGTACGACCGGTTGCCGGCGATGTAGAAGTTGTCGAACAGCCGGGTGTAGGTCGCCCCGACCACCTGGAACTCTTCCAGCGCCCAGCCGGCGTCGGTCTCGGCGCCGTCGCTGAACACGGTCTGACCGTCGGCGGTCACGGTGATCGCGTCACCGAAGAAGCCGCCCTCGGAGACGCCACCGTCGGTGACGTAGTGCAGGCGGACCTGCGCCACCTTCCCGGCGACCGAGGTCAGCGGGATGTTGATGTCAGCCCAGGCGCCCTTGCTGGTGCCGGCGAGGGCCGGACGCCCCGCGCCGTCGACGCCGATCGGCGAACCGTTGACGGTGCCGTTCAGGTCGGTCCAGGTCTTGCCGCCGTCCGTGGACGCCTCGAAGTAGAGGAAGTCGTAGCCGGCCTCGATGCTGTACTTGCCCTTGAGCGACAGTGCCGCCGCGGACTTGCCGGTGAGGTCGAACGTCCTCGTCATCCTGCTGTCGAGGTCGTCCTCGTTACCGGAGAAATACTGCTTGGCGCCCTCGAACGGTGCGCCGTAGTTGAACGTGTACTCGCGCGGCGGCAGCACGACCACGGCGGCCTGTGCCTTGTCCGAGTTGTACTCCTGCGGGCCGAGCTCCAAGGAGCGCTTCTGCCCCGCCACGATGACCTCGTAGTCGAGCCAGCCGAGCTGGAGCTTGTTCCACGCCCCGAGGTCGCCGCCCCGGTCGCCGATGCCGACGTCGTTCTTGGCGCCGAGCCGGCTCTGGGCCATCAGGGTCCAGTGCTCGTTGCTGTTGTCGGCCGGGCCGTAGTCGTCCGGCAGGCCCAGGTCGTGGCCGTACTCGTGGTAGAAGACGCTGCGACCGCCGTTTTCCGGCTGGATCGTGTAGTCGCGGATCCAGACGCCGGTGTTGCCGATCTGGGTGCCGCCGATCGGGAAGTTCGGCGGGCCGACGGGCGAGCTGTTGAACGCCGACCAGCGGTGGCTCCAGATCGCGTCCTCACCCTGCTGCGGGTCACCGTCGGCCTGGTCACCGCCGGAGTGGACGATCTGGAAGTGGTCGATGTAGCCGTCCGACTCGTTGAAGTCGCCGTCACCGTCGAAGTCGAACCGGTCCCACTGGTCGAAGGACTTCATCTCGGTGGCGATCTGGGCGTCCGTCCGACCCTTGGCCTTCTGGTCGGCGACCCACTGGGTGGCGGCGTCGGCGATCAGGTTCCAGGTGTTCGCGCAGACGTTGTCGGGGCAGACGGCCCGGTCGTCCTGCGGGTCCGGCTCCTGGCCGGGCTCCGGGTCCGGGATCGGGTCGTCGGAGCGACCGTAGCGGGCCTCGTTGTACCGGACCTTGACCCAGTCGGTCACCTCACCGTCGACGGTGTAGCGACCCGAGGACTGGGCCTCGTAGTACTGCTTGAGCGACTCGTCGCCCGGGTTGGTGCCGAAGTAGAGCTGGCGGAAGTGCTCCGGGCTGAAGTCCGGCTGCCAGATGGTGGAGTTGTCCACGGCCCGGTTGGGCTCGGGGATCTTGTTGTGCAGCGGACCATCGAACGTCGTCGGTCCGGCGATGTCCGGGTTCATGTCCTTGTCCGGGTAGGACGGGTGCCGTTCGTCCCCGAACTCGGCCAGGATCACGAAGATCTTGTCGGTCCGCTCGCGCTTGAGCTCGACGTACTGGTCCTTGGTCTGCTTCGCGCCAGCGGTGGTGCGGGCGTTGGCGCCCAGTCCGGCCGCCTTGGCGACCTCGCCGACCTTGACGACAGTGCTTCCGTTGCGCTCGATCGGCTTGCTCCGACCGCTCAGTACGTCGCTGAGCCCCTGCTCACGCAGTGCGCGGCGCTTCTCCTCGAGCTTGTCGGGGAGTTCATCCTTGAGCGCCTGTGGTTCGGCAGCGGCCGGTGCTGCGGCCGGCAGTTTGGGCTGAGGCGCCGCCGAGGCGGACGGGCCGAAAGCCAGGCCTGTCGCCGTCAGTGAGAGCCCGAGCAGACCCACTGCGACTTTGCGCACGTGGTACCTCCGGTTTGAGGGAACCGGCCCAACGGGGGTACGGGCCGGTGGGAGATCGATCCCACTAGTGGGACCATTGGTGAACATAGTTACTGGCGGGACGGGTGGGAAGACGAACGCGTCGATTTGTTGCAAGATTTTGTTGGGAATGCTTTTCACCGTCACACCCCGCCGGTTCATCAGCCCCGTTGACCAGCGCGGGCTCGGTCACGAACGTATACAACGACATTATTCGATCAACCTGAGCGCACATGCGACAGTGGGGCCGGCAGCGTCTCCGCCACCGGCCCCACAGTCAGTTGTCGAACCGTGAAACCGTTACTTCTTCGCCGGGGTCACGTAGATCATGGCCGACGAGTTGTCCCCGGCAGCCTTCTTGATCGTCAGCGAGACGCCGTAGTTCACGCCCTGGTCGCCCGGGTTTCCGGTGCCCAGCACGATCGCGCCACCGCCCAGGGTCACGCCGTAGAACTCCGGCGCCGGGCTACCGTCCGGGTTGGTGACCCGGGTGGTGTACGGCGCGTTGTTACGCGACGGCAGGACCACCGACGCGTCGTTGTCCCGGGCGTAGGCCGCGCCATCGCGCATCTCGATGCCCGGGTACCAGCCCTTGGCGTCGGTGAACGACTTCACCGGCGGCAGTCCCTTGAACTTCGTGCAGTACGCGCTGTACGGCTCGTCCGCCGCCTCCAGGCACTCGGTGAACGGGTACGTCCGGTTCAGCGTGAAGGCCGCGTTCGAGGACTGCGGGCGGCTCGGCAGGTTGTCCGTCACCGACGGGTCCTTCACGGCCGCCTCACCGGTGCGCCGCAACGGGTCGAAGTGCGAGTCGACGATGAGCAACCCGCCCTTCGCGCCGTAGCTGGGCAGCGAGGTCATCTGCCCGGTGACGTGGTTGACGTCGCCGAGCGCGGTGTCCCGGTACCAGACCAGCATGCCCGGGGCGTTGTAGGAGATCCGGTCGACCTTCCACGCCTCGTGCGAGTAGATCGTGTCGTAGGCGTACTTCAGGCCCTTGTCGAAGCCGTCGAAGTTGCGCCACTCCGCGAGGTAGAACTGGGCGTGCACCTCGGTGCCGCTGGAGACCTTCCAGCCCCCACCGGTGGTGTCGACGAAGGTGCCGACCGTGGCCGTCCAGCCGTTGGCGCCGCCCTCGACGTCGTCACTCCAGGTGGTGGCGCCGCCGCCGGTGACCGAGAAGTCGTCGACGAACCAGTTGCGCTCCTCGAACGCCTCGTCGGTGGCCTGGCGCAGCCGCAGCTGCACTGTCGTCCCGGCGTACGCCGACAGGTCGACGTAGTCGTGCCGCCAGCCGTCGGTGCTGCCGGTCAGGCCGTACTTCTTGCCGCCGAAGTCGTTCATGCGGCCGTTCGGGTCCGGGTAGCCGTCCGGCGTGGTGACCACCGTGCCGCCCTCGTCGTACACCTTCTGCTCGGTCCAGGTCGTACCGCCGTCGGTGGAGAGCTCCACGAAGCCGTAGTCCCAGTCCTCCTCGATGATGTAGTTGTTCCACATCCAGAACTTCGAGTCGGCAGCCGCCGGCACGTCGACCGAGCGGCTCAGCTTGACGTCGGCCCACTCCTGGTCGTTGTTGCTGTGCCACATCTTGGTGCCGCTGTGCGGGGTCGCCAGCGTCGTCACCTTGTCCGGCAGGTCGACCTTGATGCCGTCCTCGGAGTCGATCGGGGTGCGCGACGTCTGGCCGAGCTTCACCTCACGCGGGTTCGACCCGGGACGGATGGTCAGCGGGTCGGCCCAACCGAGCACCCACTTGTCCCAGATGCCCATGTGCGTCGGCAGCGCCTGGAAGATCTCACCCGAGTGCGAGCCCGAGGCCATCAGGTCCCAGAAGTCCACGTCGGAGTCGGCGTTGCCGGACGTGTCGTAGAGATCCGGCAGACCCAGGTCGTGGCCGAACTCGTGGGCGAAGACGCCGACGCCGGCGTCCTCCGGCTGCACGATGTAGTTCGACGCCTTCAGGTTGGTGCCCGGGATGGTGTAGCCACCGGCAACCGTGGAGGAGTGCGCCCACACTGCGTACACGCCCTCGGCGCCGCCACCGCGGGACTTGCCCTGACCGGCGTGCACCAACACGAGGTGGTCGATCACGCCGTCCGGCTCGAAGACGTTGCCGTCACCGTCGCGGTCGGCCTGGTCCTCGATGTCGTAGTCGGCCCACGGGAAGTTCGGGTCCTTCGCGACGAGCGCGTCGATCGCGTCGGTAGCCAGGCGGCCGGCGCCCGCCGGGTTGTCCGGGTGGCCGTTCATCGACTGCTCACGGCCGGGAACCCACGCGCCGGTCTCGTCCTGGAAGCAGCGGTTGGCCGCGTACCAGCCCTCCGAGTGCGGCACCGTGATCCACGGGCTGGCCTGCCCGTCCACCGTGTACGCGTTCTTGGACATCTCCAGGTACATGTTGTGCATGGTGCGACCGGACAGGTCGATGCCCTTCTTGCCGTCCGGGCCCTTCAGGTCCGTGCGGACCCGCTCGGTGATGCCCTTCTTGCTGTAGAGCATCTTGTTGTAGTGCTGCGGCGAGAAGTTCGGCACCCACATCGAGTTGTTGTCCTCGTGGGGCAGGCGCGCCGGGTCTGGGATCTTGTTGTGCTTCGGGCCGTTCTGGACGGTGCCGGGGACGCAGGTGCGGTCCTCGAACACCGTCTTGGGGACCATCACACCGGTGAAGTCGTCGTTGGCCTTGTCGTTGAACTCCACCAGCAGCGTCAGCAGCTTCGCCGTCTGGGTGGTCGGCGACTTCTTGAACTTGCGGGGGTTCTGGCCCGTCTTCAGCGACTTGGCCTCGTCCTTGGCCAGTTGCCGTGCGGTCACCGGGTTGCCCCGGGCGTGCTTGCGGTCGAACGCGCGCGCGGACTCCGCGGCAGGGGTGTAGATGCCACCCTTGCCCTTCACCTCACGGCCGGTGGTGTCCGGCTGCACCTCGGGCTCGGCGTAGTTGATGTAGTGCTCGTCGGCGCCGATCACCGCCTGGGGGGTGCCGGACGGCGACTGGGCCGCCGCGCTGCCACTCACTGTCAGTGATGTGGCCGCGAGGGCGATGGCGGGCAGTGCGACGAGTAGACGTCGCCGCGCCCTGGACTGCGGTTTGTGGTTCATGCCGCTCCGTTTCTCGGGCATGGGGAGGAGGACGTTGGCGTGGCCGACAATCGATGTGATGTGTGTCGAACTCTTCCAACCTGCGTGAACCTAAAGCACAACCGGCCGAAAGGACAGCGGTGGCCGACGCCTGTGCCCGTTCAGCTTCTCCCGACTCCCCCGACCGACCGATGTGACAGCGGCGAGGCGGCACGAACCGTACCCGTAAGACATGACGGAGGGTGGCGGTCCGCACGGACCACCACCCTCCAATGGGTACGCCTACCGTCAGTCCTCGTCGGACTTCGTGCCGCTCATCCCCGAGGAGATCAGGTCCATCACCGAGGAGTCCTGCAACGTGGTCACGTCGCCCAGCGACCGGTTCTCCGCCACGTCCCGCAGCAGCCGGCGCATGATCTTGCCGGAGCGGGTCTTCGGCAGCTCCGCCACCAGCATGATCTGCCGCGGCTTGGCGATCGGGCCGAGCGTCTTCGACACGTGGTTGCGCAGGTCGGCGATGAGCTGCTCGCCCGCCTCGCCGACGATGTCCGTGGTGCCGCGCGGAATGGCGAACGCGACGATCGCCTGACCGGTGGTCGGGTCGGTCGCGCCGACGACAGCCGCCTCGGCCACCGACGGGTGCGACACCAGCGCCGACTCCACCTCGGTCGTCGAGATGTTGTGCCCGGACACCAGCATCACGTCGTCCACCCGGCCGAGCAGCCAGATGTGCCCGTCGTCGTCCTTCTTCGCACCGTCGCCGGCGAAGTACATGCCCTGGAAACGCGACCAGTACGTGTCGATGAACCTGTCGTCGTCACCCCAGATGGTGCGCAGCATCGACGGCCACGGCTCGCGCAGCACCAGGTAGCCGCCACCACCGTTCGGCACCGACTGGCCCTGGTCGTCCACCACGTCGGCCACGATGCCCGGCAGCGGCGTCATCGCCGAACCCGGCTTGGCCGCTGTCACCCCCGGCAACGGCGAGATCATGATCGCGCCCGTCTCGGTCTGCCACCAGGTGTCCACCACCGGCAGCTCGCCCCGGCCGATGTGCTCCCGGTACCACATCCAGGCCTCCGGGTTGATCGGCTCGCCGACGCTGCCCAACAGGCGCAGCGACGACAGGTCGAAGCCCGCCGGGATGTCGTCGCCCCACTTCATCATCGTCCGGATCAGGGTGGGAGCGGTGTACAGGATGCTCACCCCGTACTTGTCGATGATCTCCCAGAACCGGCCCTTGTTCGGCGTGTCCGGGGTGCCCTCGTACATGACCTGGGTGGCGCCGTTGGAGAGCGGCCCGTACACGATGTAGGAGTGCCCGGTGACCCAGCCGATGTCGGCGGTGCACCAGTAGACGTCCGTCTCCGGCTTCAGGTCGAACACCGCGTGCGTCGTGTACGACGCCTGGGTGAGGTATCCGCCGGTGGTGTGCAGGATGCCCTTCGGGCGGGCCGTGGTGCCGCTGGTGTAGAGGATGAACAGCGGGTGCTCGGCGTCGAACGGCTGCGCGGTGTGCTCGGCCGAGGCGGTCTCCACCGTCTCGTGCCACCAGTGGTCCTTCTCCGACCACGCCACGTCCTCGCCGGTGCGGCGAACCACGAGCACGTGCTCCACCGACGGGGAGTTCGCCACCGCCTCGTCCACTGTGGGCTTTAACGCCGACGGCTTGCCCCGCCGGTAACCACCATCCGCGGTGATCACCACCTTGGCGCTGGCGTCCTGGATCCGGTTGCTCAACGAGTCGGCGGAGAAGCCACCGAAGACCACACTGTGCGCGGCGCCGATCCGGGCGCACGCCAACATGGCCACCGCCGCCTCCGGGATCATCGGCAGGTAGATCGCCACCCGGTCGCCGGCGGTCACCCCCAGGTCGGTGAGCGCGTTCGCCGCCCGGCAGGTCAGCTCGTGCAGGTCCGCGTACGTGATGGTGCGGGTGTCGCCCGGCTCGCCCTCCCAGTGGATCGCCACCTTGTCGCCCCGGCCCGCCTCGACGTGCCGGTCCAGGCAGTTGTACGCGACGTTGAGCTGCCCACCCACGAACCACTTCGCGAACGGCGGGTTCGACCAGTCGAGCACCTCATCCCACTTCTTCGACCAGGCCAGCCGATCGGCCTGCTTCGCCCAGAAGGCCAGCCGGTCGGCCTCCGCCTCGGCGTACGCGTCGATGGTGACGTTGGCGTGCGCGGCGAGTTCGGCCGGCGGGGGGAACTGGCGCGTCTCGTTCAGCAGATTGGCCAATGCCTCGCTCATGCCGTGACTCCTCATCCTCGGGGTGACCTGGGTCTCGATGGCACGAGGGTAGTCGCGGGGCCCGCGAGCGGCCACGGCTGCCCACCGCGTCGCGCCGAGCGGCCCCCGCCGCGCGCCCGGCGGCCCGTCCCCGTCGGTACGCCCCCGGGGCGGGTGGTCCCGGTCGCGTTGCGGGCGGGTGCGGCCCGCCGCGCCGGGCCGGGTCGTTAGCGTGGCGGGGTGACCACCGACCCGCTCGCCCCGCTGCTCGCGCTCGCCGACATCACCGCCGCCGTCGACCAGGCCCGCGCGCGGTTCGACCAGGCGCTCGGGCACCGGGCGCTGCGCCGGCACGGTGGACAGGTCGCCGCCGAGGTCAGCCTCCGCTCCGCGGTGGCCAGCGCGGCCCTGGAAGGGGCCGGGCACGAGCGTGAGGCGGTCCGGGCTGGCACAGTCACCGACCCGGTGCTCCAGGGCTCGCTGCGGGTCGCCGGAGCGCTGCCGGGCCTGAGCGAGCTGTGGCCGAAGGCGCCCCGGCAGGCCCTCGCGAAGCTGCACGTGCTCGCCGCCCGGGACCTGGTGTCGGAAGCCGAGCTGGGCCGCCCGATCGCCGACCCGGTGGTCGGCACCCGGCTGGACGGGCTGGCCGGCCTCGTCGCCGGCGGCACGAAGGTCTCCCCGCTGGTGCTCGCCGCTGTCGTACACGGGGAGTTGCTGAACCTGCGCCCGTTCGCCGGGCCGTCCGGCGTGGTGGCCCGCGGGGCCGCCCGGCTGGTGCTGCTCGCCAGTGGCCTCGACCCGCGTGGCCTGCTCCCCGTCGACGTGGGGCACCACGAGCGGGAACCCGAGTACGTCGGCGCGGCCGGCGCCTTCGCCACCGGCACCCCGGACGGGCTGCGCTCCTGGCTACGCCACTACATGGCCGCCGTCGAGGTCGGCACCGACCAGCTCACCGCCATCGGAGACGAGATCCTCGCCGCCGCCTGAGCAGTTGGACGGGTGGTTTCAGGCGGTGGTGGCGGCCCGGGTACGACGGTGCCTGCCGTACCAGGCGATGCCGATGGCCACGCCCACCCCGACCCCCAGGGCCGCCGCGGCCACCGGG
Organism: Micromonospora sp. NPDC048842; assembly: GCF_040649935.1. Lineage (NCBI taxonomy): Bacteria > Bacillati > Actinomycetota > Actinomycetes > Micromonosporales > Micromonosporaceae > Micromonospora > Micromonospora sp. NPDC048842. Next base: position 92,109 of record NZ_JBEZGK010000019.1, read on the forward strand.
ACCGCAGGACGTTCCCGCAGGCGCCGGCCCAGCGGGATCGGGTGCCGGAACTCCAGCACCGGCCACGCGTTCTCCGAGGCCAACTTGCGCAACTGCCGGTCCGGGTTGACCACGCTCGGATGACCGACGCACTCCAAGAGCGGGCGATCGCTGTACGAGTCGGAGTAGGCGTACGAATCAGCCAGGTCGTAGTCCCGGGCGGCGGCCAACTCGCTGACCGCATCGACCTTGCTCGGGCCTGCCGCGTAGAACTCGACCTCGCCGCTGTACCGGCCGTCTTTCACCGTCATCCGAGTGGCGATCACGTCGGTCACCCCGAGCAACTCGCCGATCGGCCGGACCATCTCCTCGCCGGACGCCGACACCAACACCACGTCCCGCCCAGCCGCCTGGTGCTCCACGATCAGGGCGGCGGCTTCGGCGTACACGTAGGGGTTGATCAGCTCGTGCAGCGTCTCCGCGACGATCTGGCGGACCTGCTCCACCTGCCAGCCCTTGCAGAGCGCAGCCAGGTAGTCCCGTGTTCGGGCCATGGTCTGCTCGTCGGTGCCGCCCAGCCGGAACATCAGCTGCGCGTACGCCGACTTGACCACGTCACGCCGGGTGATCAGCCCATCCCGGTAGAACGGACGACCGAACGCCAGGGCGCTCGACTTGGCGATGACGGTCTTGTCCAGATCGAAGAAAGCGGCACTTCGGCCCACGGCGCGAAAGTCTAGCCGGATGGTCTATCGTCGGCGGGTGCCCGGGGTCATGCCACCCCTCAGACCTGCGGGCTCTCCGCTCCGCGTGATCACGCTCACACTCTGCGAGGAGATTTTCGCAGTGAGTGGAGGCAGCACCACTCGACGTGACGGGCCCGCTCAGGCAGACTTGTCCGTACGACGAGCTTTCACATCCTCGAAACAGGCAGACCCTCAGCGGTTGCACCCCCCGTGACCGCTGAGTGGTTCGGCTCGACCCCCCCGGAGCCGAACCTCCGACGACCCCCGTCTCCCCCCGACGGGGGTCGTCCCTTTTCCCCTGGAAACGCTCCATCGCAGGAAGCACCTGTGCTGAGCGGTACTGCTCCTCCCCACCTCTTCGCACGGACCGTGCGATCGCCACGTCGCGTGTAATTTGCCAAACGGGACGAGCCGGGGAGGAAACACGTGGCTGCTGGTGGTTTCTCGCCGAAGCGGCTGGCTCGGCTGCAAGGGTTGCTCGAGCACCACGTCGAGTCCGGCTTCGTCCCGGGCATGGTGGTCGTCCTCGCCCGGCACGGCGAGGTGCACATCGAGCCTGACCCCCACGCAGAAGGCAACCTCCGGGTTCTGGCCGGGCTACTTCGACGCCATCGGCTGGGGTTTCGGAATGTCGGTCCGGACCCGGCGTACGCACCTCGGGCCCTCGGTCGGCAGTTACGGATGGCCCGGTTTCTACGGCACCGCCTGGTACAACGACCCCGCCGAGGACCTGACGACGATCGTGTTCATGCAGCGGGCGCACGCAGGTGACCAGCGGCTGCCGATGTGGCACGACTTCTGGACCACCGTCTACCAGGCGATCGACGACTGAACGCATCGCTCGTTTTCCCGATCGGCGGCACCCGCCCTCGGCCGTGCGGTAATCCCGGGGCCCTCAGCGACACAAGCCACTGTGAGAGTCGCCGAGGCAATGGGGGTTCGGGTGGGTCCACCGAAGAAGCGGGACGAGGGCTGGTTCACCAGGCTCTACGCCGCCGAGTACGAGCACATGGTCCGGTACGGCCTGCGCCGGCTCGCTGACCGGGATGCATCGGCGGAACTTGCCCAGGAGGTCTTCGTCGTCGCCTGGCGTCGCCGCGTCGAGGTGCCGGACCGCAGCCTGCCCTGGCTGTACGGGGTGGCCCGGCGCCTGCTGGCGAACCAGTGGCGGTCTCGACGCAGCACACCGGACCTCCTCTCCATCACCGATGTCGACCTCGAGCGGCTGGCCGGATCGTCGGGCGCCGACACGACAGTCGGGGTCGCCGACGTCCGGGCCGCTCTGGCCACCCTCAACGATCTCGACCAGGAAATCCTCCGGCTGATCGGCTGGGAGGAGCTGACGGTGTCCGAGGCGGCCAAGGTTCTCGGTTGCACCGGGGCGACCGCCGCGGTGCGCCTGCACCGCGCCCGCCGTCGTCTTGCCGAAGCAATGTCGGGCCGGCCCGCGCAGACCCGGCGTAGCCCGGTGTTGGTGACCATTCGAGAGGATCTGTGATGTTCGGAGCAGAGCGCACCCGTACTCTTCTGGGCCCGGCCGACCCGGCCCGGAACGCCGCTGTCGGGCCGCCGCTGGTCTCGGCGCGCGAGCTGATCGAACGCGCCAGCGCTACCGAAACGGTCGCCGAGCATCGTCACGTACGCCCGACCCGCCGGCTGGTCCTGACGGCCGGGACGCTGGCGGTCGCGGTCGGTGCCGTGGCGGTGCTCCAGCCGTTCGGCGAGGACGCACCGGACACGCCGGTCGGGCCGCCGGCGGCAGCGGGGTTGGTGCTCGTGCCGGTCGCGTACCAGTTCGACGCGGATCCGCCGGCCGCCGGTCCGCAGCTACGCATGCTGGCCGACAAGATCAAAGACGCGGGGTACGACCACCAGAGCGGGCGCTACATGTATCACCACACCAAGGTGTGGGGCAGTCCGGTGATGACGTCTGCCGACGGTCGCCACCACGTGGCCTTTGCCAGTGAGACGAAGATCTGGCAGGCCCTCGACGGGACCGGTAACCAGATCAGGATCCAACTGGAGCCGCAGTACCCGGACCAGGAGTCCCGGGACTACTGGCAGCGCGAGAGCGCTGCGCGGCCAGCAGCCACCGGCACCCCCGCACCGAGCGTCAGGCCGCTGTCGCCCGAGGATGTCAGGCCGCTGTCGGCCGACCCGTCGGAGCTCCGGGAGCGGCTGAAGGTCGAGTACGGCGCGGGGGCGGCGAGCAAGTGGGTCGGCACGCTCTACGCGCAGTACGTCGTGCCGCGTGCGACCCGAGCGGCGGTCCTGCGGGTTCTCGCCGACGTGCCCGGCTTCCGCTGGCGGGGGCAGGTCACGGACCGTGCCGGCCGCAAAGGAGTCGCCGTCACCTTCGACGACCGCGAACACGACCAGCAATGTCTTCTGATCTTCGATCCGAAGACGGGCGAATTGCTCGCCGATGAGCTGTTGACGCTGTCGCCAGTGCGGATCAGCTCGTACAAGGTGATCCTCGATGCCGCTTGGACAAATCAGCCCGGCTGACCACCGACTCGCGGGGCCGCTCCTTTCGGGAGCGGCCCCGCTGTTTTTGGCTCAGCGGCGCTAGCTGCTGATGTGCCCGTGCCCGTAGCAGATCAACTGTCTCGGCGGGGATTTTCCACAGGCCACCAGGTTGTCCACAGGCGACGACATCTGGGCGGCCCGTGGGGCGGATTCCGAGCACTGTCGGCGGCATACCAGAGCCCGACCGCTGGAGGCCGCGATGCCACCCCGTACCACGGTTCCGCCGATCCGCCGGCTCCCGCTGGTCGTCACCGGCGACGACGAACTGCTCGATGATGTGCTTCGGCTCGCCGCCGTTGGCGGGACCGAGGTGGAGCTTGCCCGCGACCCAGCGGCTGCCCGTACCCGTTGGCTTCCCGCGCCCCTGGTGCTGCTCGGCGCCGATCAGGCGCAGGCGTGTCTGCGCGCCCGGTTGCCGCAGCGGCCCCGGCTGGTGCTGCTCGGCCGGGCCGGTCAGCTCGACCCGGGCTGGCAGATCGCCGAGCTGATCGGGGCCGAGCACGTCGCCACGCTGCCGGCCGCGGAGCCGTGGTTGGTGGATCGGTTCGCCGAGCATGACCCGGACCGTCCGGCCGGCGTCGGCGCCCGCGTCGTAGCGGTCCTTGGTGGGCGGGGCGGCGCGGGCGCGAGTGTGCTCGCCGGTGGTCTTGCGGTGACCGCCGCCCGGGCCCGGCTGCGCACCCTCCTGGTCGACGCCGACCCGCTCGGTGGTGGTCTCGACCTCGTGCTGGGCTGGGAGCAGCTGGAGGGCCTGCGCTGGCCGTCGCTCACCAGCGCCGACGGGCGGGTGGACGCCCCGGCGCTGGTGCAGGCCCTGCCCAGCCGGGGTGACCTCGTGGTGCTCTCCTGGGACCGCGGCGAGATGCTGACGTTGCCAGCGACGGCGATGGCGGCGACCGTCGACGCGGCCCGGCGTGGGCGGGACTTCGTGGTGATCGACCTGCCCCGACAGTTGGACGACGCGGCAGTGGTGGCGCTGCAAGCCGCCGACCAGGCGTTCGTCGTCGTGCCGGCCGAGTTGCGTGCCACCGCTGCGGCCACTCGCGTGGTGGCCGCGGCCGCCCCGCACTGTGCTGCGCTCTCGGTGGTGGTGCGCGGGCCTGCCCCCGGGCGATTGCGGGCGTCCGAGGTGGCACGCGCGCTGCGCCTCCCGTTGGCCGGCACGCTGCGTCCCGAGCCGGGGCTCTGCCGTGGGCTGGAACGGGGCGAGGCGCCGGCCGCCGGGGGCAAGGGCCCACTGGCCGTGCTCTGCCAACGGATCGTCACCGACCTGACCGGCGTGCCGGCCACGGGTGCGGCATGACCGCCGGGCCGGAGGACGGCACGCTCGCCGCCCGGGTACGCCAGCGGATCGCCGCCGCCACCACCCCGGTCACCGCGGCGGCGATCGTCTCCGCGGTACGGGCCGAGCCCACCGCCGCGGTGCTCGGTGACACGGCCATGCTGCGGATCGCCGACCGGGTGCGCGACGACCTCGTCGGCGCCGGGCCACTGGCGCCGCTGCTCGCCGATCCGGAGGTCACCGACGTTCTCGTCAACGGCGCGCGGGTCTGGGTCGACCGCGGATCGGGGCTGCACCAGGTCGCCGTGCCGCTGGGTTCGGTGGAGGACGTCCGCCGGCTGGCGCAGCGCCTGATCGCCAGCGCGGGGCGGCGGCTCGACGACGGCTCGCCGTACGCGGACGCGCGGCTTCCCGACGGCACCCGACTGCACGCCGTGCTGCCGCCGGTGGCGACCGAAGGTCCCTACCTGTCCCTGCGGACCTTCCGACACCGGCCGTTCACCCTCGACGAGTTGGTACGCCAGGGCACCGTGCCGCGACCGCTGGCACCACTGCTCGCCGCCGTCGTCGCGGCCCGTCTGGCGTACCTGGTGACCGGGGGCACCGGTTCAGGCAAGACGACCCTGCTCAACACGTTGCTGGGGATGGTGTCGGCCACCGAACGGATCGTGCTGGTGGAGGACGCCGCCGAACTGCGTCCCGGACATCCGCACGTGGTGGGGCTCCAGGCGCGTACCGCCAATGTGGAGGGTACGGGCGTTGTCAGTCTGGCTGACCTGGTCCGACAGGCGTTGCGGATGCGTCCGGACCGGCTGGTGGTCGGGGAGTGCCGGGGCGGTGAGGTGGTCGATCTGCTGGCCGCGCTCAACACCGGCCATGACGGGGGTGCCGGCACGCTGCACGCCAACACAGCGTCGGACGTGCCGGCCCGGTTGGAGGCCCTGGGCATGTTGGGTGGGCTGCCTCGCGCCGCGCTACACGCCCAGGTGGCCGCCGCGCTGCAGGTGCTGTTCCAGGTACGACGTGGCGATCGAGGTCGCGTCCTGGAGTCGGTCTGCCTGCTGCTGCCCGAGGGGCCCGAACGGATGGTGACCGTCGTGCCCGCCTGGGTGCGCGGCAGTGGGCTCGGCCTCGCCGCCCGTGCCCTCGGGGCGCTGCTGCGGGAGCGTGGGGTGACGGTGCCGCCCATTCTCAGCGAGCCGTGGCCCGGATCGGCGGGTCCGGCATGACTGGCGAGACGATGCTGGTGGCGGCGCTGCTGCTGGTCGCCGCTGTCCTGGTGGCGTGGCCCATGCGGAGCATTCGGGCCCGTCGACGTCGCGTGCTGGCACCGGGACGGAGGGCCGGCGGCGTCGATCCGGATGACGCCCTGGTGCAGTGGATCAGGGAACTAGGTCGCACGCCGGGCGGGCCGGTCGATGGCACCGGCGCTGCCCCGGGACATCCAGTTGGCATCGCGTTCGAGTCGGCGACTACTGCGGGCGCCAACGGACGACGGACGGCACTCGGCTGGCCCGACCGGGACGTCACCCGCAGCCCGAGGTGGCCGGGGGCGGCAGACGGGTTCACGCGTCCAGAGGGCTCTACGCGCCCGCCGACCCGTCGGGATCCCCGACGGCCGACCGGCACCGCCCGCCCGGAAGTGGCTCCCACCATGCTCGACGCTGAACAACGGTCGGGCGTATCGGCGGCCACGACCACGATCAGTGTCAGCGGTGTGGACGCGGCTGGTCGGAGTGACGTCTCCGGTCCGGCAACCGCAGATGGGCACAGCGACCTGGACGCCGGCTGTCGGGGCGACGCGTCCGCCAAGGCGGCGTCCGATGGGGCGGCGTCCGGCGGGGTGGCGTCCGACGGGTGCGCGATCGTTGATTGTCGTGCCCACGGGCGCGTCGGCCCGACCGACAGAACGCCGGGTACGAACCCGTCGGTGCGCATCTCGCGATCGACGACGCGCGTGCTGCCGGTGGTCGGTCTGCTCGGGGGCGGTGTGGGTGCCGTGGTCGGTGGTCCGGTGGCCGCGGTCGCCATGGCCGGGTACGGCACGCTGGCCGTACGCGCCGCGCTGCGCTGGCGAGTGAACCGGAGCGCCGAGCGGAGCCGACGACATGGGCTGGACCAGCTCTGCGGCCTCGCGGCGGACCTACGGGCCGGCCTGCCCGTTTCACACGCGCTTGACGTCACAGCCATCGAGAGTGACGGGGCGAGCCGCCTACGTCAGCTGACCTCGGCGGCGGTGCGCTTGGCCGACCAGACCGGTGCGCCGCTGGCGGAGCTTCTGGAGCGGATCGAGGCGGACGCTCGGGCAACCGACCGGGGTCTGGCCGCGGCGGCCGCCCAGGCGGCCGGTGCCCGGGCCACGGCCTGGCTACTGGCGGCTCTGCCGATCGGCGGGATCGGGTTGGGGTACGGCATCGGCGTCGACCCCATGGCGGTGCTCCTGCACAGCACTGTCGGCGGTGTTAGCGCGGTTGTCGCGGTCGCACTTCAGGTCGTGGGCCTTCTGTGGGCGGAACGGCTGGGCGCGACACCGGGGCGGGCAGAATGACGGCCCGCGGCCCAGCCGGCCGGCCCAACCCAGCCGGTCAACGCAGACCGGGGAGCCAACGCAGCGGGGCAGGCCAACGCAGCGGGGCAGGCCAACGCAGCGGGGCAGGCCAACGCAGCCCAGTCGGCCAAGCCAGCTCGGCGAGCCAGCCCAGCTCAACCAGGCGGCGGCGGCCGGACGCGATCCGGCTCGTGGCGGTGTTGGCTGGGCTCGCCGTGGCCATCGTCGTCGAGGGCTGGCTCGGGCTGCTCGGCGCTCTCCCGGCCGCGTTCCTGCTTGATGTCCTGTTGCGGCGGATCGAGTCGCCCGCTGTGCGGAGGCGGCGGCAGCAGGAGGCCGCTGACCTACCGCTCGCCGCTGACCTGCTGGCTGCGGCGATGCGGGCGGGTGCCCCAGTGGATCGCTCGGTGCTGGCCGTCGCCGAGGCGCTGGACGGGCCGCTCGCCGGCCGGTTGGCCCGGGTTGGCCGCACGTTGCTGCTCGGTGGTGGCCCAGCAGAGGCATGGTCCGCGCTGGACGGCGTGCCCGGCGCCGAGCGCCTGACCTCGGCGGCGTTGCGCTCGGCCAACAGTGGTGCCGCCCTGGCCGGCGCGCTGACCCGGCTCGCCGACGACCTGCGCGCCGACCGTGCCACCGCTGCGGAGGCATCGGCCCGGCGGGCGGGTGTGCTCATCGTCCTGCCGCTGGGGCTCTGCTTCCTGCCGGCGTTCATTCTCGCCGGACTCGTGCCGGTGATCGTCGCCGTTCTCGGCGATGTGCTCTGACCCATCGAGAAGGGGAAACAGTAATGCGCAAACTCATCGATCGCCTACGCGGCGATGCCGGGATGAACACGGCCGAGTACGCCGTGGGCACCCTCGCCGCGGTCGCCTTCGCCGGGATCCTGTTGAAGGTGCTGACCTCCGGCAACGTCCAGTCGGCGCTGACCGCTGTCATCGACCGGGCGCTGAAGTGATCGGGCGCCGGCGGGCCGGCCGCGATTCAGGGTCGAGTGTTCCCGGGCTGGCGGCACGCGGCGGGCGGAGACTTCGCGTCCTCGTGCGGACCGTTGGCGGGGACCGGGGGTCCTTCACCGCCGAACTGGCGGCCGGCCTGCCGGCGCTGCTCCTGCTTCTGCTGGCCGGCCTGACCGCTGTCAACGCCGTCAGCGTGCAGGCGGGTTGCCTGCACGCGGCCCGGGAGGCTGCGCTAGCCGCCGCCCGGGGCGCGGACGGCAGCGCGGAGGGTGGCCGGGCAGCGCCGCCGGGGGCGGCGGTGTCGGTGTCCGTCGACGGCGACCGGGTGCGGGCGACGGTAAGGGCACCCGTCCGGACGTTGGGCGGTCGGCTACCGCGAATCACAGTGGTCGCCACCGCCGTCGCCGCCGTCGAACCGGGCGCGCATGAGGGGAGCTGGTAGTGCAAAGAGATCCGTCACCCCGCTCCGGTCGAGAACCGGCTGCCGGAGGGCTCGTTGCTGGCCGGCCGGACCGGCAGCGAGGTGGCGCGACGGTCCTGCTGCTGGCGATGGGGCTCGTCCTCGTGGTGTTCGGGACGTTCGGCGCCGCCATCGTCGCCGCCGGAATGGCGAGCCAGCGAGCGGCTGTGGCAGCCGACCTCGGCGCGCTGGCCGGGGCAGCCCGGGCGCTCGACGGCGACGCTGCGGCTTGTGCGTCCGCGTCCGACCTCGTCGGTCGCAACGATGGCCGGCTGGTCGGCTGTCGCCTCGACGGGCTGGACGTGCTGGTGACGGTCGAGGTGGCGTTCACGCCACTACCCGGCCTGACGCGGGTGGCCGCAGCGAGCGCCCGCGCCGGTCCGGTGCGAGGCTGACCCTCGCGGCGGCGTCACTGCTCACCGCCGCGTCCGGCGGCGCGGTGCGGGCAGCCCAGGCGCGCCCCGTGGTCGGGCGCGGCGTGCGCAGGGCGGGGCCTGTGGAGAGAGCGGCCTGTGGCGTTCCCGAATTGACTCGTGGTGCGGCACCAGGCGCAGGTACGGGCCAGCGCGTGGCCGAAGGAGCCAGGGCCCTGGTGGGATTGGTGGGTGCTGTGGAGCTGAATCGGTTACGACATCAAGGGTGATTCGTTTACGACATCAGCTCCAGAGGGGGACCGGACCCGTCAGGACACCGAGTCACCAACGGCACGCCGCCCGAGAGTGCGGCCGACGGCCTGCCGGCCGGGGATCGCGCCCGACGTCTGCCGGTCGGGGATCACGGCCTGCCGGCCGGGACTGGTCGAGGTCCAGGTCCCGGCCGGCTGCCGAGGATTGGGTGGCCGCGACGGCGACCGTGGTGGGTCGCCGCGCCGAACCGCACCGAACCGAACGGCACCGCCCCGCGCCGCCCTGGTCCAGGCCGGGTGTGTCAGCGGGCCTGGAGCGCGTCGAGGGCGACGGCCATCGCGATGACCAGGCGGCGGTCGATCTGCGGGTTCTGCACCTCGACGACGTACTTGTCGCGCAGGCCCCACTTCTTGACCACGGTGAAGACCGGCTGGCCGTTCGCCGTGAAGTCGAAGTGGTACGGCAGCCAGGACAGCGAGTCGACGAATCGACGCAGCAGTGCCACCGGCATGCTGCGCTCCTGGCCCGTCACCTGCGGCAGGCCGCCCTGCTCGACGTGCCAGGTGGACCGCAGCAGCGACTGGGCGAAGTCCTTGCGGAACAGGCCGATCGCGTTGCCCGCAGCGTCGGTGACGTCGTACGTCGCGCCGAGGTCGATGCGCTGGCGGGCCTTGAAGCCGAGCAGAGGCTGCTGCTTGGAGTCATCCGTGTAGATGGTCACCTGCTCCTTGAAGGCGAGCCGCTTCTGCTGCGCGAACGCCAGCAGCTCACCCTCGGTGCCGTCGGGGGAGACCGCCCGGACCTCGTACTGGTTGACCATCATGCGCAGTCGCTGGCGGATGTGGAACTGGTGCTGGCCCTGCAAGTTGTCGAGCTGCATGTGTACTCCTCTGGGGGTTGGTGCGCCGGAGTCTCGCACAGCCCGACAACCGTCGCGCTCCCTGCTGCCCATGATCAGTTGCTGCTGGGTAGCCGTCGCGGTCGCCGGACGACTACCCAGCACGGAGTGGTCACTGGTGCCCTAGCAGGATCACTCCGAAGACCTCAGCGACTGTCGACGGAGGTCGCGGCCCGCAGCGACCAGGTGTTCAGGACCTGGTGGATGCCGCGCAGCCGCTCGTTGATCTGTTCCAGCCGTTCCGCCTGGGCCAGGGCGGCCAGTGCCGACCCCAGCGCGATCTGCTGGTCGAGGGTGAGATTGTCCTGGTCGATGGTGTAGAGCAGGTCGACGGTCTCGGCGATGGTGTCGGCCACAGCTTCTCCTCGGGCACGGGGGGCGATCAGCAACATTGGCATCGATGGAAGCGCTCCCACATCATTGTGCCCCGTGCCATGCCGATTCATGCAAGCCGGTCAGTTGGGCAGGTTCGTCAACACCACGTCGAGCACCCGGATCGCGTCCGGTTTGGAGAGGGGATTGTTGCCGTTGCCGCATTTCGGTGACTGCACGCAGGACGGGCAGCCGGCCTCGCAGCCGCACTCCGCTATCGCGTCCCGGGTGGCCCGCAGCCACGCCGCCGCCGTTCCGTACGCCCGCTCGGCGAAGCCGGCGCCACCCGGATGCCCGTCGTAGACGAAGACGGTCGGCGCCTCGGTGTCCGGGTGGATGGCGGTGGAGAGCCCACCGATGTCCCACCGGTCGCAGGTGGCCATCAGCGGCAGCAGGCCGATCGCGGCGTGTTCGGCGGCGTGCAGAGCGCCCGGCACGTCGGCCGGCTGGACCCCGGCGAGGGCCAACGACTGCGGTGACAGGGTGAACCAGACCGCCACAGTGCGCAGCTCCCGGGCGGGCAGGTCGAGCGGCCGGGTGTCGATCACCTCGCCGGTAGCGATCCGCCGCCGCTGGTACGACACCACCTGGCTGGTCACGTCCACCTCGCCGAGGAACATGCCGACCGGGCCGGCGTCCACGTAGGAGCGCACCGACACCACTGACAGGTCGGTGACGTCGCGGGCGTGGGTGGACCAGTCCGGCTCCTCGGCGCGTACCAGCGCGCAACCGTCGGCCAGGTCGAGCTGGTCGACCACGTACGAGACGCCCTGATGCAGATAGACCGCGCCGGAGTGCAGCAGGAAGTGCGACGAGCCGCCGTCGACGGTGCCGAGCAGCCGGCCGGTCGACGACTCCACCACGGCGACCGGGGCGCCGCCCTCACCGCGCAGGTCCACCTCGGGCCGCTCCCGGTGCCGCCAGTACCAACCGGTGGGCCGCTGCCGCAGCGCCCCCGCCGCGACCAGCTGGTCGACCGCCTCCTTCGCCCCGTCGCCGAAGAGCACCAGGTCGGCCGGGGTGAGCGGTGCCTCCACCGCGGCGCAGGCGAGCTGCGGTGCCAGCACGTACGGGTTGGCCGGGTCGAGCACCGTCGCCTCCACCGGCGCGCCGAAGATCGCCTCCGGGTGGTGCACCAGGTAGGTGTCCAGGGGGTCGTCCCGGGCCACCAGCACCGCGAGGGCCTCCTGCCCGGAACGCCCGGCGCGGCCCGCCTGCTGCCACAGCGACGCCCGGGTGCCCGGGTAGCCGCAGATCAGCACCGCGTCGAGCCCGACCAGGTCCACGCCCAGCTCCAGCGCGTTGGTGGAGGCCAGGCCGAGCAGGTCGCCGTGCAGCAGGGCCCGTTCCAGCTCGCGTCGCTCCTCCCGCAGGTAACCGCCCCGGTAGGCGGCGACCCGGTCGCCGAGCCCCGGCACCGCGTCGTCCAGCGCTCGACGCGCGTTGGCGGCCACCACCTCGGCACCCTTGCGGGAGCGGACGAACGCGAGGGTGCGTACCCCCTCGGCGACCGTGTCGGCGAGCAGGTCGGCGGTCTCGCGCAGCGCCGACCGGCGGACCTGGTGAAGCTCGTCGTGCTCGCCCGTCGCCTGCGGCGGCACCGGCGAAGAGGCCGACGAGTCGGGTGGCAGCAGCGGCGGTTCCCAGAGTGCGAAGGTCACCCCGCCGCGGGGGGAGGCGTCCTCGGTGACCGCCGTCACCGGCAGGCCGGTCAGCCGTCCGGCCGCGGTGGCCGGGTCGCCGGAGGTGGCCGAGGCGAGCACGAACACCGGGGTGGCCCCGAACCGGGCGCACTGCCGACGCAGCCGACGCAGCACGTGCGCGACGTGCGAGCCGAACACGCCCCGGTAGGTGTGGCACTCGTCGATCACCACGTACGCGAGTCGGCGCAGGAAACCGGACCACTGGGCGTGCCCGGGCAGGATGCCGTGGTGCAGCATGTCCGGGTTGGTCAGCACGAACCGGGAGTGCCGGCGGATCCACTCCCGCTCGGTGCGCGGAGTGTCCCCGTCGTAGCAGGCGGGGCGTACCCCCTCCAGCTCCAGCGCGGCGACGGCGCGCAACTGGTCCGCGGCGAGCGCCTTGGTCGGCGCCAGGTAGAGCACTGTGGCCCGGGGGTCGGCGAGCAGTGTGGCCAGGGCGGGCAGTTGGTACGCCAGTGACTTGCCGGAAGCGGTGCCGGTGGCGACGACCACGTGCTGGCCCTCGTACGCCAGGTTGGCCGCCTCGGCCTGGTGCTGCCAGGGCGCGACCACGCCGCGCCCGGTGAACGCCGCGCGTAACTCCGCCGGTGCCCACGACGGCCACGGCGCGGGCACACCGGCGCGGGCCGGCACCCGCTCGACGTGGGTGACCGGGTCGGCGGCGCCCCGGGCGCGTAGCCGGCGCAGCAGGTCGGCCGGCGCTGGCCCGGGGCCGGGACCAGCGGATACGGTGGCCGCGGACGACGACTCCAGGTCGTGGCGCGGCGTGCCGCGCGCGGAGCTGAAGTCGTCGGAGGTCACGCCCTGCACTCTCGCACTGGTGTTCGGAGATGAAAAGTCGGACACCGGGGTAAGGGGAAGCCGCCGCTGGCGTCCGCAGGCCGTCCCGGCGGTAGTGGTTAGATGCCCACGAGAGTTTACGGCTCTGGCGAGGAGGACCGATGGAGCTGTCACTGGCGACCCGCACCGTGGGCGAGCACACGGTGCTCGAGGTCGGTGGTGAGGTGGACGTCTACACCGCGCCCCGGCTCCGTGAGCGACTCCTCGAAGTGATCGACGGTGGCGCCCGTCACGTGGTGGTCGACCTCGGTCGGGTGGACTTCCTCGACTCCACCGGGCTGGGCGTGCTGGTCGGCGCGCTCAAGCGGCTCCGCTCGGCGAGCGGTTCGTTCGCGCTGGTCTGCGACAAGGAGCCGCTGCTCAAGATCTTCCGGATCACCGCGCTGGACCAGGTGTTTCCGCTGCACCCGACGGTCGACGCGGCGATCAGCGCCGACTCGGCGGGCGCCGGCGCGTGATGGCGACAGTCAAGCTCTCCTTCTCGCCCGCTCCGGTGCACGTGCGCACCGCCCGCCTGGTCGGCGTCGCCGTCGCCCGGCGGGCCGGGGTGCGTGAGGACCTGCTGGACGAGGTGCGCCTGGCCATCGGTGAGGCGTGCACGCGCGCGGTGGCCCTGCACCGGCAGTACGGCCTGGCCGACCCGGTGCTGGTGGAGATGTCCGACGGTGGCTCGTACGCAGTGCGGGTGGTGGACCGGGCGCCGATCGAGGCGGGTATCGGTCTGACCGCGCTGCCACCGGACGAGCTGGCCAACGAGGCGCTGACCGATGAGGCGCTGACCACCGGCGTCGGCTTCGCGCTGCTCGCCGGTTTCGTCGAGGACCTCCAGGTGCGCCCGGTCGACGAGGGCATCGGCACCGAGGTGCGGATGGTGTGGCCGGTCGGCCGCTGATCAATTCCGCTGCGTAGGCCGCGTCCCCTGCTGGGGATGCGGCCTTCTTTGCATGGATGGGGCCCTATATCAGATTTCGTTTCATAACACAGCGACGAAGATCATCGCGACACGGTGCCACCTGGGTGTGACCTCCAACACTGCGGAGGGCTACAGTACCCGGGTTGTCAGCAAGTGACCTATCCCGCAGCCAGCGGGTATGGGTGTTCATCGCTGGTCCGCTGGTGGGTTGGCGCGCGCTTGCGAGTCCGCATCCAGGCGTCGGTCAGTGCGTCTCCACTCACCGGCGCGATTGTTCGGTAACAGGAGGACACAGATGTCCGGGACCTTGGCCGCCGACGGCGGCGGGCTTTCCCTTACCGGAAGCAATGTCACCTACGTCGTCATCGCCGCGGTTGTCGCGCTGGTGGCACTCGGTTTCGCTGCCGCCCTGACAAAAACGGTGCTGGCCGCTGGTAAGGGCACCGAGAAAATGCAGGAGATCTCGGGGGCGGTCCAGGAGGGCGCCTCGGCCTACCTGCTCCGTCAATTCCGCACCCTGGCGATCTTCGTCGTCGTCGCCGTCGTGCTGCTCTTCCTGCTTCCGGTGCACGACACCGATGGCAGTGAGCTGGCTGTGAAGATCGGCCGCTCACTCTTCTTCGTAGTGGGCGCCCTGTTCAGCGCGTTCATCGGCGGCGCTGGCATGTGGCTGGCCACCCGCGCCAACCTGCGCGTGGCCGCCGCCGCACGGGAGCGAGTAGGCGGCCGCGAGGCGGCCATGAAGATCGCCTTCCAGACCGGCGGCGTCGTCGGCTTCTTCACCGTCGGCCTCGGCCTCTTCGGTGCGGCGATGGTCGTCCTCGTCTACCGGGGTGACGCGCCCACGGTGCTGGAGGGCTTCGGCTTCGGCGCCGCGCTGCTCGCGATGTTCATGCGCGTCGGCGGCGGCATCTTCACCAAGGCCGCCGACGTCGGCGCCGACCTGGTCGGCAAGGTCGAGCAGGGCATCCCCGAGGACGACCCGCGCAACGCCGCCACCATCGCCGACAACGTGGGCGACAATGTCGGTGACTGCGCCGGCATGGCCGCCGACCTGTTCGAGTCGTACGCGGTGACGCTTGTCGCCGCGCTGATCCTCGGCCGAGCCGCGTTCGGCGAGGAGGGCCTGGTCTTCCCGCTGATCATCTCCACCATCGGTGTGCTGATCGCGATCGTCGGCGTCTTCATCACCCGGCTGCGCGCGTCCGACCGTAACGCCCTGACCGCTATCAACAGGGCCTTCTACCTGTCGGCGGTGCTCTCCGCGGTGCTGGTGGCGATCGCCGCCTACGCGTACCTGCCGGCGACCTTCGGCGAGTTCGACAGTGGCCTCACCGACGCCACCGGCAACCCGCGGCTGGTGGCCATCGGCGCGGTAGTGATCGGCATCGTGCTGGCCGCCGCGATCCAGGCGCTGACCGGCTACTTCACCGAGACCAAACGGCGACCGGTGCAGGACATCGGCAAGAGCTCGCAGACCGGTGCGGCGACAGTGATCCTGGCCGGCATCAGCATCGGCCTGGAGTCGGCTGTCTACTCGGCGCTGCTGATCGGCGCCGGCGTCTTCGGCGCCTTCCTCCTCGGCGGCAGCTCCATCACGCTGTCTCTGTTCGCTGTGGCACTGGCCGGCACCGGCCTGCTCACCACCGTCGGCGTGATCGTCGCGATGGACACCTTCGGGCCGATCTCCGACAACGCCCAGGGCATCGCCGAGATGTCCGGCGACATCGACGAGCACGGCGCTCGCACGCTGACCGAGCTGGACGCGGTCGGCAACACCACCAAGGCGATCACCAAGGGCATCGCGATCGCCACTGCGGTGCTCGCCGCGACCGCGCTGTTCGGCTCGTACACCGACACGCTCAGCAGCGCGTACGCGACGGCTGGCGTGGGCGACGTCGGCAACGAGATCCTCAACGCGCTGAACGTGGCGAACCCGCGCAACCTGGTCGGCCTGATCATCGGCGCGGCTGTGGTCTTCCTCTTCTCCGGGCTGGCCATCAACGCGGTGTCCCGCTCGGCCGGTGCCGTGGTGATGGAGGTCCGTCGGCAGTTCCGTGAGCTGCCCGGCATCATGGACGGCACCCAGCGCCCGGAGTACGGCAAGGTCGTCGACATCTGCACCCGGGACGCGCAGCGCGAGCTGATGACCCCCGGCCTGCTCGCCATCCTGGCGCCGATCGCTGTCGGCTTCGGCCTCGGGCCCGGCGCGCTCGCGGCGTACCTGGCCGGTGCGATCGGTGCCGGCACCCTGATGGCGGTGTTCCTGTCCAACTCCGGTGGGGCCTGGGACAACGCCAAGAAGCTGGTCGAGGACGGCGCGTACGGGGGCAAGGGCTCCGAGGCGCACGCCGCCACTGTCATCGGCGACACCGTCGGCGACCCGTTCAAGGACACCGCCGGCCCGGCGATCAACCCGCTGATCAAGGTGATGAACCTGGTCTCGCTGCTGATCGCGCCCGCCGTGGTGGCCTGGAGCGTCGGCGACGAGCGCAACGTCGGCCTGCGGGTCGGCATCGCGCTGGTCGCGACGCTGATCATCGTGGCGTCGGTGGTGTTCAGCAAGCGCAAGGGCATCGCGATGTCCGACTCGGACGCCGATGGCAACACCGGCGCGGGCAGCACCGATCACCGCCCGGAGACAGTGAACGCCTGATCCACCAACGGCCCGGGGTCCCCGGTCGACGTAGCCCGTCGACCGGGGACCCCGGCCGTCCGGCCCGATGCCACACCTGGCCAAAGGCCGTACGCTGCAACGCATGCGTACGTGCCGGGCGTCTGCCGCCGGAAAGCTCACGGTGGTCCTGGCCACGATCGTCGTTCTCGCCGGCTGCGGCGGGGGTCCCAGCCCACGGGCCTGGGCGGCCTCGGTCTGCGGTGCCCTCACCCCGTGGCGCTCTGAGATCAACAAGCTGACCAGCAGCACTGACGAGCAGATGACCGCGCAGACCACGCCGGCGCAGGCCAAGGAGAACCTGGTGCGGCTCTTCGACGGGGCGGAGCAGGCCAGCGAGGCCGCGCGCCGCAAGGTGGAGAAGGCGGGTATCCCGGAGGCGGAGAACGGCGAGGCCATCTCCGCCGGTTTCCGCAGCTCCCTGGGGAAGATGCGGGACGCGTACGGTCGCGCCCGGGACACTATCGACGGCTTGGGCACCGGCGAGCCGACGGCCTTCTACGACGGCGTGCGGGCCGCCGTGAAGACCCTCAACACGGAGTACGACGCCAGCGCGCTGGACACCAGCAAGCTCAACTCCGAGGAGTTGAAACAGGCATTCGACGAGGTGCCGGAGTGTCGCTGAGCGGGCTCGGTGACACCGGGAAGGCGCAGCCGCCCCCGGCGCTGTTTCCCGCGCCCGAGTCCGACACGCCCACTCCCGGGCGACGCCGCGGCGGCGCGCCGCAGAACCGCTCGTCGCAGAACCGCCCGTCGCAGGACGGCGCAGTCCAGAACGGCCCACCCCGAACTGACGACGCGGACCGGCAACTTGTCTTCTTCGGCGCGGACGCGGCCGAACCGACAGTCGCCGATCTGGCCGGGCTGCTCGCCGGGCCGGGTGAGGTGGTCCGGATGGGCGGCACCGCCCGGCTCTCGGTGCAGGTGGACGCCGCCTGGCGGGTGCACGTGCTCGTCGCCGAACTGGCGTCGCGTGGGCTGGCGGCGAGCTGGGAGCCGGCCGAGGGCGCGCGACACGCCGTTCGTACGTCGTACACCCGGGTCTTGAAGCCGCTCGCGGCCGCCTGGCTGCACGGTACGACGAAACGCCCGCCGGCCGCGTTCCACCTGACCGGCCGGCGGTTGCGGCTGTGGCTCGCCGCCGCCGGGATGCCGGAGCCTCCGGACTGCTTCCTGTTGCGGCTGGGCGCCGACGATCAGGGGTGTTGGGAGCCGATGGGCGTGGCGCTCGCCTCGGCGGGGCTGGCTGGGACGCTGCTCGGCCCGGGTGAGGGCGGCCCGGCGTACCGAATAACCGGCCGCCGCCGGTTGGCCCGCCTCGCCGAGCTGGTCGGCGGGCCGCCGACCGCAGCACCGGCCGGCGCCTGGCCAACCTGATCCACCCCACCTTCACCGGGTCGATCATGAAGTTGTGGTGGGGGACGTATTGCCTGTTCGGGCTTAAAGCGCCCACCATAAGTCCATGATCGACGGGGTTGGGCGGCGGCCCTGGGGTGGGCCGGCCGGGTGTCCGGTGCCGGACAGCGGGCGGGTCGATCCAGGCGGAAAACGGGCGGCTCGGGCCTCGGTCGTGGGCCCGCCATCGTCACAGTGACCCGCTTCGAGCCCTACCCACGGTGTACGGTGGCGCCGTCCGGCAGTGCCGAGCGCGGCAGGGTGGCGTCGACAGCCGCCTTGAAGCGGTTTGCGGCCCGCGAAACCCGAAACGCGGGCGGCGCGTTACGTTGGACATCCGGACCGCCGGTGCGACGGCGGGGTCGAAAGCGGTCGCTGTCCGGGCGCCGGCAGACCACGAGCAGGAGTGAGGTCGGGGAGAGACGTGCCGAGCAACGCTGGAACCACCCGTCTGGTCATCGTCGAGTCACCGGCGAAGGCCAAGACGATCTCGGGCTACCTTGGCCCGGGGTACGTCGTGGAGGCCAGCTTCGGTCACGTCCGCGACCTGCCGCGCAACGCCGCCGACGTGCCGGCCAAGTACAAGAAGGAGCCCTGGGCCCGGCTCGGGGTGGACGTCGACAACGGCTTCCAGGCGCTCTACGTCGTCTCCGCCGACCGTAAGCAGCAGATCAGCAAGCTGGTGAAGCTGGCCAAGGAAGTCGACGAGATCTTCCTGGCGACGGATGAGGACCGCGAGGGCGAGGCGATCGCCTGGCACCTGGTCGAGACGCTCAAGCCCAAGGTCCCGGTCAAGCGGATGGTCTTCCACGAGATCACCAAGCCGGCGATCCAGGCGGCGGTGGCCAACCCCCGGGAGATCGACCGCGACCTGGTCGACGCCCAGGAGGCGCGCCGGATCCTCGACCGCCTGTACGGCTACGAGGTCTCCCCGGTGCTGTGGAAGAAGGTCATGCCGCGGCTCTCGGCAGGCCGGGTGCAGTCCGTGGCGACCCGCATCGTGGTCGAGCGGGAGCGGCAGCGGATGGCCTTCCGCACCGCCGAATACTGGGACATCCTGGCCACCCTCGCGGTGGCCAACGTCGGCGAGGGCCCGCGTGCGTTCAACGCGACCCTCATCGCGCTCAACGGTGACCGGATCGCCACCGGTAAGGACTTCGAGCCGACCACCGGCCGGGTGAAGCCTGGCGCTGGCGTCGTGCACCTCGACGAGAGCGGGGCCCGTGGTCTCGCGGCCCGCTTGGAGGGGCGGCCGTTCACCGTCACCCGGGTCGAGGAGAAGCCCTACCGCCGTCGCCCGTACGCGCCGTTCATCACCTCGACCCTCCAGCAGGAAGCGGCCCGCAAGCTGCGCCTGTCCTCGCAGCAGACGATGCGCACCGCGCAGCGCCTGTACGAGAACGGCTACATCACCTATATGCGTACCGACTCGGTCAACCTGTCGGAGACCGCCATCTCGGCGGCGCGTCGACAGATCGTCGAGCTGTACGGCGAGCGCAGCGTTCCGCCGGAGCCGCGCCGCTACACCGGCAAGGTGAAGAACGCGCAGGAGGCACACGAGGCGATCCGCCCGGCGGGGGACAACTTCCGTACCCCGGGCGAGGTGGCCAAGGAGCTGTCCTCCGAGGAGTTCAAGCTCTACGAGCTGATCTGGCGGCGCACCATCGCCTCGCAGATGACCGACGCGGTCGGCTCCAGCGTGTCGGTGCGCATCCGGGCGGTCTCCACCTCGCAGGAGGAAGCCGACTTCGGCGCGACCGGTAAGACCATCACCGACCCGGGCTTCCTGCGCGCCTACGTCGAGTCCAGCGACGACGAGAACGCCGAGGCCGAGGACGCCGAGCGCCGGCTGCCCACCCTGGTCAAGGATCAGCCGCTGACCGCCGACGAACTGGCCGCGCAGGGCCACCACACCCAGCCGCCGTCGCGCTACACCGAAGCGTCGCTGGTCAAGGCCCTGGAAGAGCTGGGCATCGGCCGGCCGTCCACCTACGCGTCGATCATGCAGACGATCCAGGACCGGGGGTACGTCACCAAGCGCGGCCAGGCGATGATCCCGACCTTCCTGGCCTTCGCGGTGATCGGGCTGATGGAGCGGCACTATCCCCGCCTCATCGACTACGACTTCACGGCCACCATGGAGAACGAGCTGGACGAGATCGCCGGCGGTGACCACGCGGCGGTCGACTTCCTCACGGCGTTCTACTTCGGCAGCTCCAACGGTGCCGGCGACCAGGACATCGCCCGTTCCGGTGGGCTCAAGAAGCTGGTCACCGAGAACCTCAGCGACATCGACGCCCGCAGCGTCAACTCCATCCCGCTCTTCACCGACGACGACGGCCGCGAGGTCGTCGTGCGGGTCGGCCGCTACGGGCCGTACCTGCAACGGGAGCTGCCCGGCGGTGAGCAGCCGGCACCGGCCGCGGCAACGGGCGAGGGCGAGGAGGGCGGCTCCCAGGGTGACCGGGCGCCGATCCCCGAGGGCCTGGCCCCGGACGAGCTGACCCCGGAGAAGGTGCACGAGCTGTTCCTGGGCGGCAGCGGCGAGCGCAAGCTCGGCGACGACCCCGGCACCGGCGAGCCGATCGTGCTCAAGTCCGGCCGGTTCGGCCCGTACGTGTCCAGCGGCGAGCGGAAGTCGTCGCTGCTGCGTACGCAGACCCCGGACTCGCTGACGCTGGAGGAGGCGCTCAAGCTGCTCAGCCTTCCCCGGCTGATCGGTGTCGCGCCGGACGGCGTCGAGATCTTCGCGAACAACGGTCGCTACGGCCCGTACGTCAAGCGGGGCGAGGAGTTCCGGTCGCTGGAGTCCGAGGACCAGATGTTCACTGTCGGTCTGGACGAGGCGCTGGCTCTGCTGGCCGCGCCGAAGGCGCGTGGACGGCGAGCCGCGGCCCCGCCGTTGCGCGAGATGGGCGTGGACCCGGCCACCGAGAAGCCGATGGTGATCAAGGACGGCCGGTTCGGCCCATATGTCACCGACGGTGAGTTCAACGCGTCGCTGCGGCGCGGGCAGACTCCCGAGGCGCTGACCATCGAGGAAGCGTCCGAGATGCTGGCCGAAAAGCGGGCGAAGGGCCCGGCACCGAAGAAGAAGGCGGCGGCGAAGAAGGCGCCCGCGAAGAAGGCCACGGCCACCAAGAAGACGGCCGCCGCCAGCAAGTCCACTGCCGCGAAGAAGACCACCACGGCCAAGGCGACGGCGGCGAAGAAGGCTCCGGCGAAGAAGGCCGCCCCGCGCAAGGCCGCGACCAGCACGGAGTAGCGACAGTTCCTTTCGCGTCTGAACACCCCGGTTTCGGTGAAGCCGGGGTGTTCTGCTGTCGGTGACGTCCCTTGACGTCGAGTGGGTCACATCCCGGGCCGGAACCTACTCGCGCTGACCGGTACCGCCGTACCGTATGTCCATGCCGACGATCAGGAAGAGGCGTGCGGGCGGGGAGAAGCGGGACTCCGTTCTCGACGCCGTGGCAGGTGTGCTGGCGACACGCGGGTACGAGAACACCCGCTTCGCTGACGTGTCCGCTGCCGGCGGGGTCGCGATCAGCACCCTCCAGACCTATTTCGGCTCCCGCGAAGACATGGTCATCGAGGCCATGCAGGTGTTCACCGACCGGGAGGTGGAGGCCCTGCGGGCCGTCTCTGCCGCCGAGGGCGATCCGTGGCGACGACTCGTCGCGCTTGTCGACCGGAGCCTGCACAACTCGGAGCAGACCCGGCAGGTGCTCGTGGAGTTCTGGCGCTCCGCGATGCGCGACGACGAGCTGCGCGACTACAGCGCCACAGTGCAGGAGCGGTACCGGGCGCTCTTCCTGGCCGCCGTCCGGGAGGGTGCCGCGCGGGGGGCGTTCACACTGGCCCACGACGCCGAGGTGGTGACGGACCTCCTGCTCTCGGCGCTGGCCGGCCTGATCATCTTTCGCGTCCAGCGCGACCCCACGCCAGCACCCGCCGACTTCCGCGATGTCCTCCTGACCCAGCTCCGGCAGATGCTGGGCGTCAACGGCTCCCAACCCGAACGGATCGAGGCACGATGACCACAGTCGAAATCACCCGCTTTCGCGTCCCCGCCGAGCGCGCTGACGCCCTGCTGGCCGCGCGGCCGGCGATGCTGCGCGACTTCCAGGCCGATCGTGGCGGCTTCCTCGACGCGCGACTGATCCGGCTGTCGGCCGACGAGTGGCTGGACGTCGTCTTCTGGGGCTCGTCCGAGGACTACGCCGAACCCCGCCGCCGAGGCGCCAACCTGCCCGGCATTCAGGCGTTCTTCTCCCTGATCGATTCGGTGATCAGCATCGAGGAGGGCACCACTACCGACCTGGACCAGCCATGATCTGGACCGCCGGTTTCCGCACCGGGCTGCTCAGTCCGTACGAGCAGCTCCAGTTCAGCGAACCCCGTGGCTTCGCCGACCAGACCGTTCGTCAGGTGCTGCACCTGGCCGGCGGCGGGGAGGCCTTCCGGGTACGGCTGACGAACCGTTACGGCCGCACTCCGTTGACCATCGGGGCTGCCACTGTCGCCGTCGGCGGTCGGTGGGTCGCCCTCACCGTCGACGGCGCGGAGCGCCACGTCATCCCGGCGGGCGAGGAGGCTGTCACCGACCCGGTGGACGTCCCCGTCGCGGCCGGCACGGATCTCGTGCTGAGCCTCTACCTTCCGGAGCGGACCGGTCTGGCCACCCATTCGCACAAGCCGGCCGAAGTCGCCCGGATAGTCGGCGGCAATCACGTCACGTCGTCCGTACTGCCGGGGGCCGAGCAGGTCGAGGCGAGGTTCTACCTCGCGGGCGTCGACGTGCTCGCCCCCCGGGACACCGCCGTCGGTGTTGCCTTCGGCGATTCCTGGTTCGAAGGAGTCGGCACCACGACGAGCGCGAATCGTCGTTCGGTCGACGTCCTCAACCGGCGTCTGAAGCGCGGATGGGTGGTCAACCAGGGCATCGCCGGGAACCGTCTCCTGCGCGACGGCGTCGGCGAACACGGGCTGGCGCGCTTCGACAGTGACGTTCTCTCCATCCCCGCCCTGACCCACGTCCTGGTCCACTTCGGTATCAACGACCTCGGTCTTCCGGTCATGTTGGGCGAGCCGCCCGTCACCGCCGACGCCCTCGTCGAGGGCTTCCGTGCGCTGGCCGACCGCGCCCACGGCGCCGGTCTGCGGATCGTCGTCGCCACCATCGGCCCGTTCGCGGGCGCCGGCCCGGAGATCAGCACCCCGGCGGGTCTCGCCACCCGACGCGAGGTGAACGACTGGATCCGTACGACGGACGCCTTCGACGCCGTCTTCGATGTGGCGAGTGCTGTCGCGGACCCGCACGCCCCCGACCACATCCACCCGGCGCTGGACAGCGGCGACGGCATGCACCTGAACGACAGGGGCGCGGAGGCGATGGCCGACGTGGTGAACCTGAACGACCTGGCGCTCTAGCGCTGGTCACCGCCATGGCGCGTACCGACGTCAGGCCCCGAGGACGTGGTTCAGGTGGGCGTTGGTGAAGACGCGATCAGGGTCGAGCCGATCACGGACGGCCTGGAAGTCCGCGAAGCGGGGGTATGCAGTGGCCAGCGAGGCGGCGTCGCGGTAGTGCAGCTTGCCCCAGTGCGGGCGACCACCCAGCCCGGCGGCCACCTGCTCGAAGGCCCGGAAGTACGGCTCGTAGGGCATGCCGACGTACTGGTGCACCGCGATGTAGGCGTTGTCCCGGCCGTAGCCGTGCGACAGCCAGATGTCGTCGGCGGCGGTGAATCGCACCTCCACCGGAAAGAGCACCTTGAACGGCAGGCCGTCCACGATCCGCTGGAGCGCGGCGAGTGCCTCGGGCAACGCCTCGCGGGGCAGGCCGTACTCCATCTCCACGAAGCGGACCCGGCGCGGCGTGCAGAAGACCCGGTCGGAGCGTCCGGTGTAGTGGCGTTCGGTGAGGGCGCGGGCGGAGACCGCGCTGATCCCCGGGGCCAGCGCGGGCACGGCCCGGCCGAGTCGGCAGGCACCGGCGAAGACCCGGTTGGACAGGAAGTCGTCGTCCATCCAGCCGCGCCAGCGGGACAGCGGTCGGTCGTTGGCGGGCACCCGGTCGTTGGCCTTGACCTGGACCCGGGACGTGTACGGGAACCAGTAGAACTCGACGTGGTCGTGCCGGCCGATCAGCTCGGGCAGTTCGCCGAGCACGTTGGCCAGCTCGGCCGGTCGTTCGTGGGCACGCAGGACGAAGGCGTCCACGCAGCGCAGTGTCACCTCGACCAGGACGCCGAGCGCGCCGAGTGACACCCGGGCGGCGGCGAGGACGTCGGGATGCTCGTCGGCGGAGCAGCGCAGCACCTCGCCGGTGCCGGTGACCAGTGTGATCGCCTCGACGAAGGTGGAGAGACACCCGTAGCCGGCTCCGGTGCCGTGGGTGCCGGTGGAGATCGCCCCGGCGACGGTCTGCGCGTCGATGTCGCCGAGGTTGGGAAGCGCGAGGCCGTGCCGGGCGAGCAGGCCGTTGAGCGTGTGCAGGGTCATGCCCGCCGGCACCGTGACCAGTCGGTGTGCGACGTCCACGCTGACCATGGTGTCCAGGTCGGACAGATCCATCCGACGATCGTCGGCGAGCGCGACGGCGGTGAACGAGTGGCCGCTGCCCGTCACCCGGATCCGGCCGCCGTCGGCGGCGGCGGATCTGACGGCTTCTGCGACGTCTGTCGGCGAGCCGGGGCGCAGGATCGCGCTGGCGCTGCCACGCTGGTTCCCGGCCCAGTTGGACCATCCAGCCCCGAGCGGTGCGGTGCGGACCATGCGCACTCCTCATTCATGAATATGAACTGACTTCATATCAGGAACGTTCTAGCTGGTAAATACCGCAATTGCGATCCGCTCGTTGTACCGGTAGTCACGGACTCGTGACGTGGAGATATGTTCATCCGTCGAAGGGGGGTGGCGCAGAGTGTCCACACCAGCCGCCACGACCGGGCCGCTGCGCCGCGTACCGGTGCAAGGTCGAAGTGTCGCGCGGGTACAGCGCATGTTGGATGCCTGCGCCGAACTCGTCGACGAGGTGGGGTACGAGGGGCTGACCACCACCCTGCTCGCCGAGCGGGCCGAGGTGGCGATCGGGTCGGTCTACCAGTTCTTTCCGGACAAGCGGGCGATCGTGCAGGCGTTGACCCTGCGGACCATGGAGTCCTATCTCCAGCGCCTCGACGAGCGGTTCGCCTCCGACGAGATGACCCACTGGTGGGACGGCGTCGACGCGGGCATCGACGAGTACATCACGATGCACCGCACCGTCCCCGGCTTCCGTACCCTGCACTTCGGCGACGTGGTCGACCTGCACCTGCTCGACGAGCAGCGGGACAACAACGGCGTGATCGCCGACCAGTTGGCCCGGGTGCTCACCGAGCGTTTCGGGCTCACCGACGTGCCCAAGCTGCGCTTCGTGCTGGAGATCGCGGTCGAGGCGGCGGACGCGCTGATCAAGCTCGCGTTCCGCCGCAAGTCCGAGGGCGACGAGCGGGTGCTGTTGGAGGCGAAGGCGTTGATCCGGGAGTACCTGCACCGCCAGGTGGACGGCCCGGACAACGGTCGGCCCACAGTCGGCAAGCAGGCTGAGGCGCCCCAACCCGCCTGAGTCGGCGTGGGGCGCGGGCTCCGGCCGGCGGTGAGGGTGGCTGTCCGGTCTCAGAGGAATGCCTGCCCCTCACCTCGGTAGGTGGGGACTGTCGCCACCACCGCGTCGCCCTGGATCAGGTGCAGCTCGTTGACCCGTTCGCACAGCTCACCTGCCTTGGCATGCCGGAACCACACCCGGTCGCCGACGCGCAGCCCGGCCGCCGCCGGGCCGGTCAGTGGGGTCTGCACCTCTCCGGCGCCCTCGGTGCCGACCAGCTTCAGCCCCGCCGGCAGCCACGGCCGGGGCAGTCGACTGTCGGCGGCCTGACCGGAGGCGATCCAGCCACCGCCGAGCACGGTCGCCAGCTCCGGCGTCGGTCGGCGGACCACAGCGCAGGCGAAGAACGCTGCCGGAGTGGGCCGCCAGGCGCGGTACGCGTCGAACAACGTCGGCCCGTACAGGCCCGATCCCGCGGTGATCTCGGTGACCGCGGGATCGGCGCTGGTCGCGGCCACGCTGCCGGTGCCGCCGCCGTTGACGAACTCCAGGTCGGCGTGCTCGCGTACCGCGGCGACCGCCGCGCCACGGCGGGCCAGCAACTCGCGGTACGACCCGCGCTGGGCCAGCCTGATCGCGCCCGCCAGCAGCGTCTTGCCCGGCGGCGCGTCACCCAGGCCGGCGATCTGCGCCTCGTACGACATCAGCCCGACCAGCCGGAAGCCGGGCCGGCCGGCGACGGCTGCGGCGAGCGTGCCGGCTGCCCGCGCGCTGTGCACCGGCGAGCGGCGGACGCCGACGTGCACCCCACGCAGCGGTCGCCAGGAGGCGTCCAGATCCAGGCAGAGTCGCAGCTCGGCGCGCTGCCCCGGAGCCTCGACGGCGTCGATGAGGTCGAGTTGGCCGGTGCTGTCGATCATCAGGGTGATCGCGGCGGCGAGCGTCGGGTCGGCGCCCAGTTCGGCGAGGGCGGCCCGGTCCGCGCTCGGGTACGCGACAAGCACGTCGTCGCTGACGCCGGCGCGGACCAGCCAGATCGCCTCGGGCACTGTGAACGCCATCACGCCCTGCCAGCCGGGCCGGGCGAGGGCTCTACTGATCAACTCCCGGCTGCGGACCGACTTGCTGGCGAGGCGGACCGGCTTTCCGGCGGCGCGATCGGCCAGGGCGACCGAATTGGCGTCGAAGGCGGTGAGGTCGACCACCGCGTACGGGGGGTCGAGGTGGGCAGTCGCCCGATCCAGGCGCTCGCGAAGTTTGTCGCTTTCGATGGCCACGTGTGCACGCTAACTGTCGGACGGAGAATGCGAAATACCCTCGCGTACGTCCGGGCTGCGGTCGGTACCCCCGGCGGCCTAGGCTCAGCGAGCAGGAGAATGTCGCCCGGGGGGTGGCCCCCACCGGGTCTAGAGTGTTGCACCGGAGGTGCCCAGCGATGGGCCGGCACGTGGAGGTACGGCCATCGAAAGCCAGAACAGCGGCGAGTCGCCCGGCGTGTCGCGCTCGGGTGACCAGTCGGACAACGCCGCCAAGCAGCCCAACGGCGGTCAGGTTGATCCGTCCGGTTATGCCGCAATCCGGTCCGTGCTGCGCATCCGGCCGTTCCGCCGGCTGTGGATCGTGCTCGGCGCGGCCTCCTTCGGTGACTGGCTCGGCCTGCTGGCCACCGCCCTCTTCGCCGCCTCGCAGGTGCAGGGCAGCACCGCCCAGGGCGCGGCGTTCGGCGGGGTCACCGCGATCCGGCTGCTGCCCGCGCTGGTGCTCGGCCCGGTGGCCGGCGTCTTCGCCGACCGGTTCGACCGGCGCTGGACGATGGTCATCTGCGACCTGCTGCGCTTCGTGCTCTTCGCCTCCATTCCGCTCTACGCCCTCAGTGGCGCCGCAGGCGGTCTGGTGGTCGGCTGGGCGCTGATCGCCACCTTCCTGATCGAGTCGCTCACCCTGCTCTGGATCCCGGCCAAGGAGGCCGCGGTCCCGAACCTGATCCCGCGGGCCCGGCTGGAAGCGGCCAACCAGCTCACCCTGATCACCACCTACGGCCTCACCCCGGTCGCCGCCGCCATCGGCCTTGCCGTGCTCGACCGTGGCGTCCGTGGTGCCGTCGGCGGCGACCTGCCCTCCTGGGCCGAGCCGGCCCAGCTCGCGCTCTGGATCAACTCCTTCTCACGGCTCGCCACCGCGCTGGTGGTGGCATTCGGGATCAAGGAGATCAGCGAGGCGCAACGCGGTGAGGCCGAGCGTGCCGAGCAGAGCATGTTCCGGCAGTTCTCCGAGGGCTGGAAGTACATCGGCCAGACCCCGCTCGTCCGCGGCCTGGTGCTGGGCATCTTCGGCGCGTTCGCCGGCGGCGGCATCGTGGTCGGCACTGCCAAGTTCTTCGCCAACTCGCTGGGCGCTGGCGACGCGGCGTTCTCACTGCTCTTCGGTGCCATCTTCGTCGGCCTGGCGCTCGGCATCGGGCTCGGCCCGATGGTCGTCAAGGAGATGTCCCGGCGCCGCTGGTTCGGCATGAGCATCGTGCTGGCCAGCGCCGCTGTGATGACCCTCGCCTTCGCCATCCACCTGTCCATGGCTATCGTCGGCGCGGTGCTGGTCGGCGCCGGTGCCGGAATGGCCTTCCTGGCCGGCACCACGCTGCTGGGCGGCGAGGTGGCCGACGAGGTGCGTGGCCGGGTCTTCGCGGTGGTGCAGATCGGCACCCGACTGGTGCTGATCCTGGCCATCGGGCTGAGCAGCGTGTTGGTCGGTGTCGGCGGCTCCCGCAAACTGACCATCGCCGACCTCGGCATCTCCGTCTCCTCCACCCGACTGCTGCTGCTCGCCGCCGGTGCCGCCGGCATCTTCGCCGGGATCAGCGCGTTCGGCCAGATGGACGACAAGAAGGGTGTCCCGGTCCTCGCCGACCTGTGGGGCTCCATCCGAGGCCGTCCGCTGATGCCCGCCGAGCCGTTCGTCTCCGCCGGGCTCTTCGTGGTCTTCGAGGGCGGCGAGGGCGCGGGAAAGTCCAGCCAGCTCACCGCGCTCTCCGAGCGGCTACGCGGTCACGGCCGAGAGGTAGTGGTCACCCGCGAGCCCGGGGCCACCGGCGTCGGCCGGCGAATCCGGTCGCTGGTGCTGGACACCTCCGGCGACGACGCGCCCTCCCCCCGGGCCGAGGCGCTGCTCTACGCCGCCGACCGGGCGCACCACGTGGCCACAATCGTCCGGCCCGCGCTGGTTCGGGGCGGCGTGGTGATCAGTGACCGGTACGTCGACTCGTCCCTGGCGTACCAGGGCGCCGGCCGGACACTGCCCGTCGACGAGGTCTCCTGGCTCTCCTCCTGGGCCACCGGAGGGCTCAAGCCCGACCTGGTGGTGCTGCTGGACATCGAACCGCGCACCGGCCTGTCCCGGGTGGCCTCGCGCAACACCGGCACCGACCGGCTGGAGGCCGAGTCGGTCGCCTTCCACGAACGCGTCCGGTACGCGTTCCTCGACCTCGCCGCCGCCGACCCGAAGCGCTACCTGGTGCTCGACGCGTCCCGGCCGGCCGACGAGATCACCGGGCAGGTGGTCCGGCGGGTCGAGGAGATGCTCGGCAAGCCGGGTGGCATCGTGCACCCGCGGCCGGCACAGGGCCCGGACACCTCGGTGCAGCCTGAGTTATCCGACGCGGAGCTGGTGACGATGGAGCACAAGACCTGATGCCGGACGTCTTCGCCGACCTGGTCGGTCAGGACGAGGCGGTGGTCGAGCTGCGGCGCGCCGCCGCCGCGGCGGCCGCCGTGCTGCGTACTGGCGCGGCCGCGTTGGTCACCGCCGGCCCGGCCAGCGGTGACGAGCAGGCTGCCGACGACGCAGTGACCGGCGGGGTGGACCCGTCCACCGGGATGACGCACGCGTGGATCTTCACCGGGCCTCCTGGCTCCGGCCGCTCGGTCGCCGCACGGGCGTTCGCCGCCGCACTCCAGTGCGCGCACGGCACCGGCTGCGGTGAGTGCCCCGGCTGCCACACCACGATGGGCGGCACCAACGCCGACGTGCGGATGGTAGTGCCGGAAGGGCTCTCCATCGGCGTCGGCGAAATGCGCGCCCTGGTGCTCCGCGCGGCCAGCACCCCGTCCGGCGGGCGCTGGCAGGTGGTGGTCATCGAGGACGCCGACCGGCTCACCGAGGCCGCCGGCAACGCGCTGCTCAAGGCGATCGAGGAACCCCCGCCGCGGACGGTCTTCCTGCTCTGCGCCCCGTCCACCCACCCGGACGACATCTCGGTGACCATCCGGTCGCGCTGCCGGGTCGTACCCCTGCGGCAGCCGCCGGCAGCCGCGGTGGCCGAGGTGCTGGTTCGTCGGGACGGCATCGCGCCCGACGTGGCGCAGTGGGCGGCGGCGGCCGCGCAGGGCCACGTGGGTCGGGCCCGCCGGCTGGCCCGCGACCCGGAGGCCCGCAAACGACGCGAGGCGGTGCTCGCGGTGCCCCGCCGGTTGACAGGTGTCGGCGCGGCGTTCGACGCGGCGTCCGCGCTGATCGAGGCGGCCGAGGCGGAGGCCGAGGCGTCGGTCACCGAGGCCGACACGACCGAGCGTGCGGCACTGGAGACCGCGCTCGGCGCGGGCGGCACCGGCCGGGGCGCGGCCGGCGCCATGCGAGGCGCCGCCGGGCAGCTCAAGGAGCTGGAGAAGCGGCAGAAGTCCCGGGCCACCCGGGCCCAGCGGGACGCACTCGACCGAGCGCTGGTCGACCTCGCCGGCTTCTACCGGGACGCGCTCACCATGGCGCTGCGCGCACCCGTCGCGCCGGTGCACACCGACACGGCTGCCCTGGCCGGCGCCGGCGCGCAGAAGTGGGACTCCGAGGGGTCGCTGCGCCGGTTGGAGGCAGTGCTCGCCTGCCGTGCGGCGATCGAGGCGAACGTCAAGCCGAGGATCGCGGTCGAGGCGATGATGCTCGCCCTCTGGAAGGGCTGACCCGCACTCCCCGGCCGTTGTCCACAGGCATCGACAGGCCCGATTGTGGTGCGGTACGGTCCCTGTGCCGTGGTGACGGTGGCACCACACTGAGTGATGGATCACCCGGGAGGAGTCGGCCGATGCCGCGGGGGGAGATCGACGAAGCCTGGATCGAGGAGGCGGTGCGACGCTACCGCCGGATCGAGTCCCTCCAGGCCGAGTTCGACCAGGCGGTGTCGACCGTCGAGGTGACCGTCCGCTCGCCGGACGGCCTTGTCGAGGTGGTGGTCACCGCCGGTGGACGCATCACCGACGTCCGGTTCCTCGGGCCGCTGCACACCCGCAGTCCGCGCGACGTGGCCGGTTCCGTGCAGGCCGCGGTCACCGCGGCGGCCGACGCCGCCGAATGGGCCCGGGAAAAGCTGCACAACGAGACGTTCGCCGCCTACCGACCGCTCGCGGGGGCCTGAGATGGACACACTGCGCGCGCTCTCCGCCCGACTGGACGAGGCGAGCGCTACGCTCACAGTCGTTTCGCACACCGTCACCGCCACCGATCCGGCCCAGGCCGCGTTCGGCGCCGACGCACCGGGCCGCCCGGGCGAGATCGGTCGGGCGCTGCACCGGCAGTGGACCACCGCCACCGACGATCGGGCCCGGGAGGCCCGCGCCGCTGCCGGTCGACTGGCCGCCGCCGCGGCTGCCGTGCGGGAGGCCGCCGATCGCTACGCCGAGGTCGACCGGGCGGCCCGCCGCCGGCTAACCGGGGAACCGTGATGGACGCGCTGGACCGGCTCGCCGAGCCCGGCCTCGACCTGCTTCGCCGGGTGGACAGACTGATCGCGGCCGGCGTCCCCGAGGGGCACCGGGTCTGGCCGCTGCTGCGCCGCATGCAGGTGCTGCCGGGCGACGCGGTTCGCAGCTTCCTCGACCTGCACCCGGTGCCGCTCGCCAGCGCCGGCCACGCGGTGCGCCGGCTCGTCCGGGGGTACGACGACGTCTCCGCCGCGCTCACCGACTCGGTGCTCTGGTCCGGTCCGGCCGCCACTGCGTACGGGCAACAACGGGCGGCGCTGTTACGCCACCTCGACGAGGGGCCGGACAGCCTGGTCGGGCGACTCGAATCCACAGCCGGTTACGCCGACGCCCTCGCCGACTGGGTGGAGGGCAGCCGTCTTGCGCTGGCCCGCACGTTGGCCGACGTGCTCCGCTCGGCCGAAGCGGTCGCCGTGGTCGCCGCCACCGCCACCGGTGCGTCGACGCGCCCCGGGCCGGTCGGGCCCGGTGTGGCCGACGCCGCCGAAATCGCCGCACGGGTGCTGGCGGTGCTCTGCGTCGCGTACGACGGTGCGGAGACGCTGCTGCGTCAGTGGGCGCCGAGCCTGGCCGAGACCGCGTGGCGCCCGCCAACGGACGGCCGACCCCGCTACGACCAGCCCACCCGGGTCGGCTGGTAACCGAGCCCGGCCCTGCGGCCGAGGCGGTGTTGCCTCTGGCTGCGCTCGCGTTGCCCCGGTTCTTGGTCCTCTGGCTGCGATCGCGTTGCCCCGGACAGGCCACGGCGTCGCTCGCGGGCACCTGACCTGAAGCCGGCGCCCACGGCGACGCCGTGGTCTTCCCCCTGCACCCCCGCAGGTCTGCCTCCACTCAACGCCGCCGAGGCACGTCTTGTCTCCTGCCCGGCCCCGGATTCAACCGTCCGGGCGAGCAGCAACGGCACGACGGGACGTTCGGCAATAGGTCGAGTCGACGGTCATGAATGGGAGCGGGGCGTAGCCGGCCGCTGCGCTTCGCGGCGTGACCCGTCGTAGGGTGGGGGGATGGGCATGCTCTGCGCGGTCAGCTTCAACCGGTACGGGCGGCTCTACTACCTCGACCCGGGCGAGTTGCGTCCGCAGGTGGGCGACCGGGTGCTGGTTCCCACCGATGACGGGCCCGAGGTGGCGGAGTGCGTGTGGGCCGCGCAGTGGGTGACCGAGGAGACCGACGGCTTCCCCCGCCTGGTCGGGCTGGCCGGCGACGACGACCTCCGCCGGGACGAGGCGTTGCGTCGGCGCAAGGCCGAGGCCAAGGTCGCCGCGAAACGGCTGATCCGCTCGCACGGCCTGCCGATGAAGGTGGTGGCGGTCGACCATGTGCTCGGCTCCGCCGAGAGCGGCGGTGAGCGCAGCACCGTCTACTTCACCGCTCCGCACCGGGTGGACTTCCGGTCCCTGGTCCGTGACCTGGGCGCGACCCTGCACTGCCGGGTGGAGCTGCGCCAGCTCTCCGCACGCGACTCCGCGCGGGTGCAGGGCGGCATCGGCTCCTGCGGTCGGGACCTGTGCTGCGCCACGTTCCTCACCGACTTCGAGCCGGTGACCATCCGGATGGCGAAGGACCAGGACCTACCGCTCAACCCGCTGCGTATCTCCGGCGCGTGCGGTCGACTGATGTGCTGCCTCAAGTACGAGCACCCGCTGTACCAGCGCTTTCAGGAGACCGCCCCGGCGGTCGGCAGTCGGGTCTCCACCCCCGAGGGTGACGGCCGGGTCGTCGGCCACAGCGTCCCGAGAGACGCGGTGACGGTACGCCTGGACGCGGACGGCTCCCGCTCAATGTGCTCCCGCGCCGACGTCTGCGGTTCCCGCCAAGCCCACGACCAGCAATACACCCCCTAACCCCGCGCCCGTTCCCCTCCCGCCCGCCCCCCCGGGCTCCCGCCCGCCGCTTAGCCCAGTTGATCAAGAAGTTTGCGTCAGGAATCGGGTCCGTCATGACGCAAACCTCTTGATCAACTCGGGTGGGGTGGGGTGGGGGTGGGGTGGGGGGGGGTTAGTGCAGGACTGTGGGGGGTTCGGTTAGGTGGGGGGTTAGGGGGGACTTGGGGATCAGCCAACTCTGGGTCGGGGACTGGTCGGGGTTCACCCGCCAGTCGCGGGAGACCCGGTCCACCCCGAGCGGGTAGATGGTCAACGTGCCGTCCGGGTCGATGCGCAGTCGCAGGAACGACTTCGAATCCTCGATGCCCTGTCCGGCGAAGAGTTCATTGACGTTCACTCCGAAAGAGCCCGCCACCAGCAGGTACGCCGCGACCAGTTGGCTGGCCACCAGACCGATCACCGGGCCGTAGAGCACCGCCGCCGCGACCGCCGGCAGCGGCCACGGCCAGTCGTAGAACGGCAGCGCCAACCAGACCCAGGTGCCGGCCGCCCCCAGCGCCACCTGCGCCACGCCGTGGCCGACACCGAGGATCCAGTGCCGCGCATGGCGTTTGCCGCTCGCGCTCGGCGGCTTGGCGAACAGGGCCGCCGCGATCACCGTCACGAGCACCATAACCACCAGCGGGACGCTGAACAGCCGCTGGTTGGTGCTGTCGGCCCAGTTCGCCGTCGCACCGGCCATGGCCAGCATCAGCAGTGTGTGCAGGGTGCCGAGCAACGTGGTGAAGCCGGGATTGCGGAACGGCAACCGGGGGAAGATGCCCCAGCCGTAGCGGCGCGACCGCGCGGCGTCCGGGTAGCGGGCCACCAGGTCGTACGGCTGGGCGGAGCTGGCCTTGCGGGCCAGCGTGTCCCGCGGTGGCACCTCGATGCGCTCCGGCAGCTTGTGCGTGGGGTAGAGGTACGCGCCGCCACCACCGCAGGTGATCAGCTGCCGGTCCGGCCCGGAGTAGCGGGCGTAGTGGTGCAGGTCCCCGGAGAGCAACAGCCGCACTCGCGCCCCGGTGGGGTCGATGATGGTGCGGATGAAGTAGTCGATCGAGTCGTACGCCGTGGGGTTGTCGGCGGCCTTGACCCAGGTCGGTGCCGGCGCCGCGATGATCACCTTGCACTCCGGCCCGAGCCGCCGGGCCACCTCGTCGAAGTAGGCCAGTTGCGGGTCGTCCAGGTACGAGCCGGACTGGTCGTCCACGCCGAGCAACCACCAGCCGGCCGGCAACTCCACAGCGAAGTACGACCGGGACTGCCCGGTGCCCCAGCCCGCGAAGTTGCGGTCCCGGGAGCGGACGAACAACCGCAGGAATGCGGTGAGGCCGTCGTACCAGTCGTGGTTGCCCGGTACCGCGAAGAGCGTCGGCTTCTCGGCCGGCGCCACCGGCAGGGCGGCCTGGTAGGGGCCCTTGCACCGGTCCTCGTAGGCGGCGTAGGCCGCCGACGGGTACACCTGGTCGCCGCCCATCACCAGGGTCTGCGCCCGGGGCAGGCGGTGCCCGTCGACGGTCAGCTCGGGCTGCGCCAGCAGGTACGCCACCGAGTAGGTGGCGTTGAAGCCGTCACCGAGGTCGGCCACGTAGTCGAGCCACAGCCCGCCGTCCGGCCCGACCTGGCGGAAGACGCCGTCGCCGAACGCGTTCTGCAACTCGCGCTTGTCGAGGTACGCCCCGAAGAGCACCGCCAGCAGCGTCCGGATGCCGGTGCTGATCAACAGGAACGGCGCCAGCCACGGCACCGGCTTGCGCGGCGTGAAACCCAACTCCAGCGGGTCGGTGCTGCGCGGCCGGTGGGCGGCGCGCTCACCGGCCGGCGCGCGGTCAGGGCGTTCGGTCGTCTCGTCCTGACGTTCGGGGTGGTCGCGTTCGTCACTCACCCGCCGCAGCGTAGTCCCGGACCCAATCATCCGCTGTCCGGTAAGCGTCCAGATGACGGCCGATGTCCGGTTGGTGCTGGCCAGCGCGGCGGGGGTATCCCGTTCGGTCGGTGCCGCCGGGGTGCCGTACACTTGCTGATCGTTGCCGCCTTAGCTCAGTCGGCTAGAGCGACGCACTCGTAATGCGTAGGTCGACGGTTCGATTCCGTCAGGCGGCTCCACTGAAAGGCCCAGGTCACCGGCTTGATCGCCGATCATGACCTGGGCCTTTTGCCTGCCGTCGGGAGGCCGAGCAGCCAAGCGAGCAGCCAACCTACTCACCGGACCACAGCGCCCCCTTCAGCCGTGCCGCAGCTTCCCGCGCGACCTCAGGGGCCACGTGTGCATAGATGTTGAGAGTGACGCTGATCTGAGAGTGACCGAGGATCTCCATCACCACACGGGCGGGTACGCCCTGGGCGAGAAGGACGCTGGCCGCCGTGTGCCGCAGGTCGTGAAGACGAACCTGCCGTAGGCCGGCCCGCCGGATGATTTCTCGGAACGACCGGTAGTCGTTACGCGGGTGGACGGGCGTGCCGACAGCGGTGGCAAAGACCAGACCCGGGTCGGCCCAGTTGTCGGCGTCGAACCGTTCCGCTGCCTGGTGTTCCTGGTGGCGTCGGAGTGCCGTTAGCACGGTGGGCGGCAGCGGAAGAGTTCGGCGAGACCGGGCGGTCTTGGTCTCTACGAAGACCAGAGCACCCGTGTCAGGGTCACGCTGCAACTGTCCCCGCACACGCAGCGTTCCAGCGGTGAGGTCGATGTCATCCCACCGCAGTCCCAAGACCTCGCCTTGGCGGAGCCCGAGGGCGATCCCGATGAGCCATCGAGCTTCTAGCCGGAGGCCTTCCACAGCCTTGAGGAAGCGTCGCGCTTCGGCGAGCGAGTAGGGCCGCACCTCAACGTGGGGCTTGAGGGTGGCTCCACGAGAGCAGCCGGGTTGCTGTGGATCAGCTGCCATCGCACCGCCACGTTGAGCGCTCGGCGAAGATTGGCGTGCATACGCCGGACACTGCCGACCGAGAGAACCGTCACCCGATCCCGGTAGAAGGAGGTCAGGTGTGCCGGGGTCAGCTTGTCGAGTCGGTGCCGGCCCAGCATCGGCCCGATGTGGTGCTCGACCTCTTCGCGGTATCGGTGCAGGGTCGATGGCCGGACTTTGGCCGAGGCAACCTCTGACAGGTAGGTCTCCATCCACTGCGACAAGGTGGGCACCCGTTGCGTGGAAAGTCGACCAGTCTCGGCGAGAACGGTCATTTCGTCACAGTGGACGGCATTAAGAGCTGGTACACCGACCACGTATTGAAGGTTGTTCGTGGAGTAGCTAAGGCTGCTGGATTTGCTGGCCGGAAGGTCTACGTGGCTGGTCGCGGAAGGAGCGTGCTCGGCGTACCGCGTCGTCCAGCGGCGCCCTTGCCTCGCAGGCGACCGTAGCTCAACCCCTAGGGACATCTGCTCGCGTCGCTCATCGTCATCACATCGCCCCGCCGGCTGACCGTAATTGCGGCGTGGGACAGCGCTTCCACCGAGTCATAATTCGCCCCTCAAGGTAGCGCGAGAGGGTGCGTCCAACACTGGGACGCACCCTCTCTACTCGTCGAGGTCGCCGGACAATTTCGAACGCAGCTGGCCAACCGTGGGGGCATGAGCTGG
Source organism: Micromonospora sp. NPDC048842 (assembly GCF_040649935.1). NCBI lineage: Bacteria > Bacillati > Actinomycetota > Actinomycetes > Micromonosporales > Micromonosporaceae > Micromonospora > Micromonospora sp. NPDC048842. The sequence goes on from NZ_JBEZGK010000019.1 coordinate 128,807, forward strand.
CTAGATGATGCCTCACCGTCCCACAGACGCTATCCTGAATCCGAACCTGTGTCGCTCATGCTAGCCGCGTGTGTTCACAGACTCAGGATGTAATGATTCCAGTCGTCAACCTGACGTAACCGCTCAGCGAGGTAATCTCCATCACGCCATAGAAATTGTCACTTGACGAGTAGTCAGGGTAAGTAATGGCATGGGAATCGCTCGCGATCGAAAACGGCTTTTTTCCCATGGTTACGTTCTTCTTGCTCTGAAGAATCTGGTCGCCATTGCGGAACATTATGATTCTGATAGTTGCGACTTGCGGTTCATTGATGATGCCGGTTCCAGTTGGGCACACGAAGCCTCCGTACACCTCAATCTTGCCGCTGGACGTCGCGTCGCTTACAACGACATTGGCGTCACAATTTCTCGATTTGTCCCATCCATCTTTCCCTGCCACGGAGGAGGCCGCATAAGCAGGAGTGGAGATCAGGCCGACTGCAGCAGTCGCGCTGACGATGCCAGCGACGGCAAGAGCGGCTCTGGAATTGAAATTACGAATCATGATCGAATTGTCCCCGTGTCGATGATGGTGCTCGAGAATCCCGGCCTGAAAATGGTGAGCTTGGCCCGCCAGTCCTGTGGATTTACGGGATTTGAGACGGTAATGCCGAGGGAGTCTCCGTTGCCGTTAACGCCCTTTTTGGCCTCGCTAACCTTGGCTCCATTCTTGAAAAGCTGCAAGGTCATGGTGCCCGAAAACTCTCTGCCAGTCTCGCAGAAGAAGCCTCCGTAGGCGTCGATTTTCCCAACGGATCCAACCAAGTCGTCCGCGACCGTAACGTTCGCATCACAGCGCGGAAAGAAGTCATCGGCAAAACCCGTTGAACTCTTTGCCGAAGCAGGCGAGGCTAGCGCCAAGGCGGCCGCCAGGGGCGCAGCTATGACACCCACTCTAAATGCTTTTCGTCTCATCAGTAACCTCGATTCACTTGATGTTCTAATTCACCGATAAACCCCGACGAGTCACTCGGTGAATCAGTTCTAAATTCTCCTCCGGCCGAGAAGTAACGTAGCAACGATCACTGCATGAGTCGATGCCCTAATCGATTTATCGGCCTAATCTTGAGGAAAAGTTGAGGTTACCTACTTGGACCGCATCGGCGCATCTGGCCCGGGAACCCGAAGACGTCGACGGTTCTCCGTCGGGCCGCCAGGCGGGGGGGTGTCCCTATGGGTTTCGTCAAGCGGGGATGGGTGCCTGATCTGTGGGCCGTGGTTGGTAGGGGATCTTGTCGCGGAGCATGGCGAATA
>NZ_JBEZGK010000020.1:0-120456 GCF_040649935.1 Micromonospora sp. NPDC048842
ACACCCCCCGGATCATCCGAACGACAGGGGCAGGAAGTCATACCGGGCCGGGCGACCGAGGGTCCCCGGCTGGGGACGATCAAAAAGGTAACGGGCACGCCTCGTTGTTCACGGTCAGTGACGCGAGCAGTCTGCGGGCGCGTATCACCTTCAGGTCGGTGAGGACGTCTTGATCGTGCAGCCCGAAGGGTGCCCCGGGGCGGGACCATCAGGCGTCGGCGAGGAGGACTTGGTGGTGCGCGGCGGTGGTGGCCAGGACGATGTCACCGCCGACGGTGCGGACCGCGCGGGGGACCGCCCGCAGTGCGTCATCCGAAAGTCAGCGGGTCGTCAGCGAGCGCCGTGCCACATGGCGAATCTCAATCGTGCTTGACAGCACGACCGCTACGTCTGACCCACGCGGCACGGCACACACTCGCTGCTAGGTCAGGTCACTCTCCCTCCGACGGGGGTCGGCGCGGGTCGCCGGCCGAATGGCTGTCGACAGCAGCGATGACAGCAACCGCGCCGGACGGCGGCACGCTGACGTGGGCTGGCATGGACGAGGCTCCGAGCGTGCGGCCGTTCCCGGACGAGGGCGGACGCGCTGCACAGAGCTTGTAAGCGAGGCGTCAGCCCGGCCCGTGGCTGTTCCGGGCAGTTAAGGCGTCGGGGATCCTGGTCAGGTGGACAACCAGAACCTCGACGAGCTGATTCGGGCCGGGCGCAACATACAAGCGCTTGCAGTGATCCGCGAGCAGTTCGGCTGCAGCCTGACAGAGGCGATTGACGTGCTGAGCGAGCATCACCTGCGGTTGAAGGCCGAGCAGCCAAGCGAGCAGCCGAACCAGCGATCGTCGACGGACGATGACGAACCCGGACACCAGGTGTAGCGCGAGGACTAGGCGGCGAACCAGCGCCGGGCAGCCGACTCGTAATGCGTAGGTCGACGGTTCGATTCCGTCAGGCGGCTCCACTGAAAGGCCCAGGTCACCGGCTTGATCGCCGATCATGACCTGGGCCTTTTCTATTCCGAGAGCGCAGCCGTTGCTGGACGGGTGCGGACGCGACGCACAGGGCTTGCAGACAAGATGTCCCTGGCTCAGCCGGGAGGCCGGGCCACCGCCGACATGGGCATAATGCGAGTCACTATGAGCGAACCGTTCGTCCTTCAGAGGTCTGACGACCAGCGCTGGCTTGTTCATCCTCCGCAAGATCCGTACGGCGACGGCTACGTCTACACGATCGCGACGGAGTTGCACGAGCTGGGCATGACAGCATCGACGATTGCCAAGATCGATGGGCTGTACGAGCCTGCGGACTCGACGCTGCCCGGGTTCGTGGAGAGGCTCGCGGCCGACTGGGAGGGTTGGAGCGGCACCCGTACCTGGACATCGATGGAACGCCAGCTCGTGATCGACGCTCGGCACGACGGTCGAGGCCACGTGTCACTGGGGGTGACTCTTCGAGCTGCCGGCCCCGACTGGGACGACACGGCCTGGTCCGCCAGAGCGGTCTTCGTCCTCGAAGCAGGGGAGGAGCTGACCCACTTTGCCGGCGACCTCACACACTTCCTCCGCACATAGCAGCGGTCGCACCAGATCGTTCCTACCGCAGCATGTCGGCGTCGCCCGTTTCCTGATCGACAGCCACCCGCAGCGGCCACCCAAAACTCACGACGTGGCAAAGCCGCACCCGGTCGCTGTCGTCACCTGCTCGATGGTCGCATCCTGCACGCTCGGCGGTTCGCGCAGATCTTGACGCTCGGCGAGGCGGCCGGCCAGGAATCGCATCGCGATCTGGACCGCCTCATCAGTGTCGACCACAAGAAGACAGTACGTAGTGGAAGACCGCGTCGGTGCCCGACGACCTGTCGCTCGGGGCAACGGCGGTACCCGTGGAGCCGACCGGGATCGCCTGAGCGGCGGACGCCGTCCGTCAGTGTCCGCCCGATATCAGATGTTCAACAGGCCGCCGTTGCGCACGGCGTCGTCCTTGATTGCTATCAGATTCGCCGAAACGTACGGGATGTTGTGCGCCTTGTGCCATTCACTCGGGAAGTACGTGACCAGCCGCGACGCCTGGAATCGGCATTCGATTTCAGGTACGAACCGCGAATATCTGGCGTCCGTGAAGTACCAGAAGGAGTTCTCGTTGTAAAACGCCACGTGTGTTGGGTCCTGGTAGGCGCCTCGACCGTCGGTGCTGGGGGTCAGCGACAACAGCATCCCGTTCGGTGCGAGCAGTCGGTACAGCTCGTTGAACAGCGCGATCTTGTCCGGGATGTGTTCCAGGAAGTCCACCGCCCGAATGACTCCGACGCTGTTGTCCGGCAGGTCGACACCTTTTCTGATGTCGCAGACAATGTCCACACCCGACCCGTCGTGGTAATCCAGCCCGAGATACCCTTCCGGCTTGTTGTGCGCGGAGCCCAGGTCGAGGGCCAGAAGTCCCTGCCGACGTGACCAGGCCAGCACGTTGTGTTGAATGTTCCGGTCGTAGATCTCCACCGTGCGCTGCTGGATGCGAGCGTTGACATCTGGGATGCGCTGCGTGTTCTTGGCATGCATGCGTTGGAGGTACAGGCACTTCTGAATGTGATGGAACTCGCTCACCTGGTACATCCGAGCCATGAGGTCGGCATCGTCCGCAACGTCGAGCGACTCGTCGTACCCGCCGACCTTCTCGTAGATGTCCCGACGGAATGCCCGTACGTGGTTCGGTGCGTACCAGATGTAGCTAACGTTGTGTGGCGTCGGCGGCAACGCCCGGCAGACCAGCACCTCGCGGCCGTCCACCTTGTCGTCGTAGTGCCGCCAGCCGAACGAACTCGCGAAACGGTCCTCAGAGCGGCCGCCGTCCTCCTGGATCTGCGCGGTGTCGCTGTAGACGAACCCCACCTCCGGGTTGGCGTCGAAGGCGTCGACGATCTCTTGCAGGCAGTCGCTGCTGAGCAGGTCGTCGTCGTCAAGCTCGACCAGGATGTCACCGGCGGCCTCGGCGCAGGCGTACCCCTTCACGGCACCGACGCCGTTCAGGTTGTCCTGGACAATGAGCCGGATACGGTCGTCATGCCTCTCGGGCCGCCAACGCGACCCCTGATTCAGGACGACCACCCATTCCCAGTCGACGAAGGTCTGCGCAACGAGCGATTCGAAGCACTCGTCGATGAAGCGGGTGCGGTTGCTTCCAGTGAAGACCGTTACGCGAGGTGTGCGCATGGAGCCAATCACCTACCCGCTGGAGTCGAGGACTTAGAGGTAGGGGTCGGGCGGTACTTTGCTGGAACCGCTGAGGTGAGCCCCTTGTCCAGACGGATCGCCGTCTTGAACGCGTCCCGCGCTGTCGCGTCCTCACCGGACTGGGACAGCATCATGCCCAGTCGCAGGTAGGCGGTCGACGCCTTGTTGTCGATCGACACGATCTTGCGATAGATGTCTATCGCCGTGGTCGGTGCCCTACCTTCCAGGACGATGGCCTTGTTGTAGAGGGCCGGCTTGTAGTTGGCGTCGGCCTCCAGCGCCTTGTCGTAGTTGCTGATCGCCTCGTCGGCCTGGTTGCGGGACTGGGCGATGTAGCCCAGGTTGAACCAGGCGAACTTGTTGTCGGCCTCGGCGTCCAGCAGTTTCTCGAAGGTGGCCTTCGCCGCGTCGAAGTTACCGGCCTGGCCCTGCTCAAGACCGAGCTTGAGCAGATCAGCCGGCGTTTCGGTGCCGCCGTTCGTCTTGTCGGTGCTGCCGGCGTTGTTCGTCTGCGGCTTCTCGGCAGGCTTGTCGCTGCTGCATGCCGTGACTCCGGTCAGCAGGACCGCGCCGCAGGCGAGCGACCCGAATATCTGACGCATGTTCATTACTCCTCCTCGACCGTAACGGGGCTGTTCGACCTGCTGTTCGGCCGGTTGGCCTCGCTACTGTTGGACGTCGCCCGGCCCGACGTGTTGGACGGAGCCCCCAACATCAGCGGTGTGGCGAGTGAAATGCAGGAGACCCAGATATCGGCGCCCCCGCCGGTGAAGGTGAACTGGTAGCCGCTGGTGGTGAGCGGCTGGATGAGCACCGGGTTGACGCCTGCACCCGAGAGTTGATAGCCGGTTCCGACAGCAATGTCTCCAGGCTCGCAGCCGAAATCGACAGGGGTGTCTGCGATCACGGTCAGCGGGCCCTGAATGTAAGCGGCCTGGATTCCGTTGCCAGCCACGCCCTGCGTGCCTTGGGCGCCCGTGGCGCCCTGCGGTCCTGGCACCCCCTGAAGTCCCTGCGCCCCCGTGTCTCCCTGGGCCCCCTGTGCACCTTGGGCGCCCTGGAAACCCTGGGCACCGGTCGCGCCCTGGGCGCCTGCGTCCCCCTGAGCACCTTGAGCGCCTTGGAAGCCTTGCGCTCCTGCGTCGCCTTGCGCGCCCTGGGCGCCGGTGGCGCCTTGGAAGCCTTGGAAGCCTTGGACGCCTTGTGCGCCTGTGTCGCCTTGCGGGCCTTGTGCGCCGGTGGCGCCTTGGGCCCCTGCGTCGCCTTGTGGGCCTTGGGCGCCGGTGGCGCCTGCGTCGCCCTGCGGTCCCTGAGCGCCGATGGCGCCTTGTGCGCCTGCGTCGCCCTGCGGTCCCTGAGCGCCGGTGGCGCCTTGTGCGCCTGCGTCGCCCTGCGGTCCCTGAGCGCCGGTGGCGCCTTGGAAGCCTTGAGCACCTTGTGCGCCCGCGTCGCCTTGCGGGCCTTGAGCGCCGGTGGCGCCTTGAGCGCCTGCGTCGCCCTGAGCGCCGGTGGCGCCTTGAGCGCCTGCGTCGCCCTGAGCGCCGGTGGCGCCTTGAGCGCCTGCGTCGCCCTGAGCGCCGGTGGCGCCTTGGAAGCCTTGAGCACCTTGTGCACCCGCGTCGCCTTGCGGGCCTTGAGCGCCGGTGGCGCCTTGAGCGCCTGCGTCGCCCTGAGCGCCGGTGGCGCCTTGGAAGCCTTGAGCACCTTGGGCGCCCGCGTCGCCTTGCGGGCCTTGGGCTCCGGTCGCGCCTTGGGCGCCTGCGTCGCCTTGCGGGCCTTGGGCTCCGGTCGCGCCTTGGGCGCCTGCGTCGCCTTGCGGGCCCTGAGCGCCGGTGGCACCTTGGGCGCCTGCGTCGCCCTGAGCGCCCTGAGCGCCGGTGGCACCTTGAGCGCCTGCGTCGCCCTGAGCGCCCTGAGCGCCGGTGGCACCTTGAGCGCCGGTGGCACCTTGAGCGCCTGCGTCGCCCTGAGCGCCGGTGGCGCCTTGGAAGCCTTGAGCACCTTGTGCGCCCGCGTCGCCTTGCGGGCCTTGGGCTCCGGTCGCGCCTTGGGCTCCTGCATCGCCCTGAGCGCCGGTGGCACCTTGAGCGCCCGCGTCGCCCTGCGCGCCGGTAGCGCCTTGAGCGCCTGCATCGCCCTGAGCGCCGGTAGTGCCTTGGAAGCCCTGCGCGCCGGTAGCGCCTTGAGCGCCCGCGTCGCCCTGTGCACCTTGGGCTCCGGTAGCACCTTGAGCTCCTGCGTCGCCCTGGGCACCCTGGGGGCCTTGAGCGCCATGCTTGTCGTGCGGGTAGTCGCCCTTGTCCTTGTCGTGGCCACCCCAGGGGCTCTGCCAGCCCTGCGGACCGTAGTCCTTCTGCCCATCGGGGTACTGGTCCCACGAATCGCCGGGTCCGTCGCCGTCTTGGCTGACTGTTGACCAGAACCCGCCGTGCTGGCCCAGTGGACCGGGCGTACCGATGTGTGCGTCCTGTGCGGACGGCTTCGTTTCCACCGGCTGCGCTGCGGCTACGGGCCCACCGGTCATCCCGACCACCAGTAGGGCGGAGCTGAGCCCTGAAGCGGCCCGGCCATGGTTCCGGCTGCGTCGCAGCCGTCGGTTGTTACTCATGACCCCTCCAGAGCCACCCGATGCACCCAGGGCTACCTGCTAGTCACCTGGCGTCGTTCAATGGGCGAGTCGTAGCGTATTCGACTGATTGATCGGTCGAGAGGGGTTTTGGTGGGATCTGGGTGCATTTAGGAGAAGGCGGAACTTATTTGCGATAGAGGGCATAAAGCCTGGCCATCGCGTTGTGGACCGCTGATCCAAAGACTTGTCACGTTCGACGGTGAATGACCGCCACGACCCGAAGGTTTGTCGGGGCCTTGGGTTGGACTGCGGTAGGCGGCGGCGTCCGTGCGGAAAACCGCCACCGCGCCGGCCGGTACGGAGGACGGCACGCGGAGGCCTGGGGGGTGTCAGCCTCGTGCTTCTCGCCCTGGCATTGTCTCCGCGAGTGCGGCGGCCACCCGGGACGCCTCGCGTCGGCCCTGATCGCGGGCTGCGGCCACGAGTGCGGGCACGACGGATCGGTCCATCACGCTGGTCCCCTGCGCTCGTTTGGAGGCCGGGTCCCGGAGCAGCAACTCCACCCGGCGACCGGTTCCCAGCGCGGCTCGCTGCTTGTCGATGCGTGCCCAGGGTCCGATCGCGGCGGTGCTCGGCGCGAGGGCGATGACGGGGCCGCTTCCGGGGGCGAGGTCGAGGTTGACTGTCGACCGCATGCCGCCGTCCATGTAGCGGCGGTCGCCGATGCTGACCGGGGCCGCGGAGATCGGCATGGCGCAGCTCGCGGCGACGGCGTCCACCAGGGGGACGCCGTCGTGCCGGGTGATGGTGCGGCTGGCGCCGGTCTCGGTGTCGACGACCACGATGCGAAGGCCCATGTCGTTCGGCCAGGAGTGGTTGGGCAGGCGGGCTTCGGCAATCCGGCGCTGCCGGGACGGGTCGTCGATGCGTGCGCCGAGGGCGAGTCGGCCGAGGCGGCGAGCGGCCTGCTCGGGGCTGCGCGCGAACAGTTGTGCCCGCGCGAGCCGAAGCAGGTGGAGAGGGCCCAGTGCGGGTGAGGTTTCGTGGGCGACGCCGCCGCGCTGGCGCTCGAAGAGTTCCGCGAGGGGGGTGCCGCTGCCGAGTTGGGCGCCGACAACGGCACCGGAGCTGGTGCCGATGACGACAGCCGAGGGAGCCACCGTCACTCCCTCGTCCGCGAGCCCGGTGAGGATGCCGACCTCCCAGGCGATGCCAGCCACTCCACCACCACCGAGCACCCAGACGGGCCGCACGTCGTCCGTCATCAGTCGCCTCATTCGACGTCGAATACTGCTAACACTGTACGCAATTTAGGCTGACTATGACGAGGAAGAATTGACAACGGGCGATCAGGGCTCCCGTCGTCCGACGAGGATGCCGCCGAGCCGGCTCTCCGCCGAGGCGACTGTCGTCTGCGAGTCGACAGTGAAGCCGCTCTTGCGTAGCCAAGCCGCCACCTGGGTTGGTTGCCGACGATGGACGCGCACGTTCATCGGGTGCCCGCCGTAGCCCTCGGTCTTGACTGTCGTTCCGTCGCCCACGTGGAAGCCGAGCAGCAGCGGGCCACCGGGGCGCACCACCCGCCGGAAGTGGGCCAACACGACGCCGACCTCGTCGTCGGGGATGTGGATGAGGGAGTACCAGGCGACCAGTCCGGCGACCGAGCCGTCGGCCAGTTCGAGGTCGGTCATCGAGCCGACCTCGAACCTCAGCTCCGGGTGGTCACGGCGGGCCACGTCGATCATTCCGGGCGAGAGATCGATCCCGAAGGCGTCGACGCCGAGCGTGTGCAGGTAGGCGGTGATTCGACCCGTGCCGCAGCCCACGTCCGCGACCGGCCCGCCGCCGGCACCCTGTACGAGTTCGGCGAACGATGCGAGGGCGGCTCGTTCGTACGGTGCCTCCGCCAGGAGGTCACGTACCAGGTGCGCGTAGCTGACCGCGACCGTGTCGTAGGAGGTGCGAGTCGCTGTCAACCAATCGTCTACGGTCACGAGTCCAACGCTAATTCAGCGACACACTGATGCCTGACCGTGCCGGACCGACAGTTTGGAGGCGTCCACCCATGACTTTTGCGCCGGTGATCGTGAGTTTGCCCATCGCCGACCGGGCCACCTCCTACCGCTTCTATCGCGACGGACTCGGCCTCGACGCGGTGGGTGAGTTGGCCGACGACGGCATCCCGGAACCGTTGCAGTTCGTCATCAACGACGGGCTGCGGCTGATGCTCATCCCGACCGGTGGCTTCGGTTGGGTGATCGGCCGGCACGAGGTCGCCCCGAGGGGCCAGAGCGAGTGCCTGTTCAATCTTGGTATCGCTTCGCCGACCGAAGTGGATGCGCTCGTCGAGCGGGCGCGCGCTGCCGGCGCCGAGGTCATCACCGAGGCGACAGACCAACCCTGGGCGTACGCGGGTGTCTTCGCGGACCCGGACGGCCACTTGTGGATGGTGTCCGCCGATTCGAAGTCCTGAAACTGTCGGCGGTGGTCGATATGTTCCGAGGGTGACCGTGACCACCGATGCCCCTGGAACGCTACCCACCCCCGCTGACGAGGCCCGGCTGTGGGCGCTCATCGAGGCGGCCTGGGCCGAGTTGGGCGCCGAGCCCTTGGCGCTGCGGCAGGCCCTCGTCGAGCGCGACCCCGCCGGCGACGACGGCGATGACGGCCCGCCCTACGCGATCGAAGCCTGGCTTGATGCCTTCCTGGACCACCTCGGGCAACTGACCGCCGAGCTGACCGGGCAGGAGTTGACGGATCTCGACCGGGTGGTGGAGCGCAAGCTGTACGACATCGATCGGGAGGACATCCACGAGGTGACCGACGGGTCGGACGACGGCTTCCTCTACGCCCGAGGTTTCATCGTGGCCCTGGGGCGGTCGTACTACGATGCGGTCCTCGCCGACCCCGCGATGGCGCTGCTGGACGCCGACTGCGAAGGCATGTGCTACTTCTTCGCGCACCTGCACAACGACCGGTTCGGTTCGTGGCCGGAGACCGGCTCCGGGATCTCCCGGGAGTCGTTCGGCAATCGGGTCGGCTGGTCCGCCTGAACGATGCCATCCGCCTCAGCCCGGTTTGCGCTGCTGGGGTGGGGCTGCTTCCGTCGCCGGCAATTCGATCCGGCGGAGGCTGACCACCGAGACACCCGGCGGAGCGCTGGTATACCGCTCCAGGTTCTCCAGCAGGCCCTTGTGCCGCGCGTGTGCTTTGCAGACGCTGTCCAGATACTCCTGCCGGATCCGCGCGGTGCCCATCACGATGCCCTGGCGTGCCCGGTCCACCTGTTCCTGCCGCCCGGTGTAGATCCACACGACGTCGGGCACCACGGTGTCGGCCGGCACCGAAAGCCCGGTGGTGAGCACCGTGCGGTGGTAGTTGCCCTCACGTTTGTCCAGTTCGATGAGTTGCTCTCCCCGTACCAGGATCAGGATTCCGTCGAGAGCTGCCGGCGCAGCCGCGTCCGGCTCGGCATTGAGGAACAGCACCTGGATTTCGGGTTCGTCGCCGCTCGCCAGGTCCTGGTAGCGGATACGGCCCGGTCCGGTGTTGTCGGTGCAGACACTCCACGTCCGGCGCCAGCCGTTCAGGGTGGCCCGGCAGTAGTCGACGCCCTCCCGAGCGGGCCGACCGAGCAGGTCGCTGACCGTTTCGGGCGCGACCAGTGAGCCGTACGCGAAGATCCCGTACGTCGCCGGCTCGTCGAAGCGATCCCAGCCGCGCCAGTCGCGAGGCCGTCGGGTCAGGTCCGGTTCGATCGGCACCGCCCTACCCTCGTGGAAATCCTTGCCCAGCGCATAGCTGTGCTGGTCGTGGACGCTGATGTTCAACCCGGCGACCCTGGCTTCCACCACCACGAAGATGTGGTAGGTGCGGCTGTCGAGCTGCCGGCCCTGCACACTCGTCGCCCGCCCGTCGCGCAGAGGCGCCTTGAGCGGGATCCAGAGGGTCAGCGGCATGCACGAGTCGACCCGAGGCCACACCCGTTCCTCCACCTCGGTGGCCTCCGGGCTGAGCACCTGGAGCTGCTCGCGTTTGAAGAAGGTGCTGCCGTCGATGAGCGACGTGGAACGGAAGGCCAGGTAGGCCCGTGCCCGGATGTCGCTCAGCGCGACGCCGTGGATCTTCTTGTAGAAACGGATCGCGATGATCCCGTCCGTGCTGACCTGCACCGGCCCGGCGGTGTCCGAGCGCAGCTCGGCGAGGCTGGACAGACTTCCCTTGGACCGCCAGGTGAAGAATTCGGTGGCGAAGATCCGGATCATGACGATGCCGATGATCGCGGCCGGGGTGACCGCGCCGAGAAGGCTCGCCAGTGTGGCGAGGAATTCGTGCCAGGTGTTCCCGTTCTGCCGGGGAAAGTCCTCCGCACCGAGGAGCGACCGAGCGGTCGCCAGCCAGGTCTGCGGGAAACCTTTCGGTCCGCCACGGTCGGTCGGCTCGGGGCCGGCGGTGAGCATCGCGGCAACGGTGAAGGCCGCCGAGACGGTCGCGACGAAAAGGACCAGCACCGTCACCAGCTGCCAGGCTGAGGCACGAGCGACCCAGAAGCGGCCGGCCCTGCGGATGACGGGGTGCGACCCAGGCCAGTTCGTCCTCATTGGACCCCCTCCCGTGGGGGTCCAGCGTAGGCATGCGAGCGTCATCGGTGAGTGTCATTCAACGGACATGTCGCTCGCGACGACATCGCCGCGGCCGCGGCGCTGCCGGCTCACCGCACCATAAGTGGGCGGGCGGAGCGTTACGCCTTCTCAAGCACGATCAAGTGGGTACTCCAGCCAACGCCGTGACAATCGAGCCCTTCCGGTCGTGCAGCGGGATCAGACGTAGATCTTCGTGGCGTACGCGTGGCCGTAGTGCCGTTCCAGGTCTTCGAGGCTCTCCGTCGGTGCCTCGACCTCCTTGATAAGGCGTGCCCGGGACGGCAGTGCCTCGGGCTGCCAGGTCTCCGGCCGCCACAGCGCGGACCGCAGGAACGCCTTCGCGCAGTGGTAGAAGATCTGCTCGATCTCCACCACCACGGCGAGCACCGGCCGGTGCCCCTTGACCACCATGTCGTCGAACCAGGGCGCGTCGCTGACCAGGCGGGCCCGCCCGTTGATCCGCAGCGTGTCGGTCCGTCCGGGGATCAGGAAGAGCAACCCGATGTGCGGGTTGTCGAGGATGTTGCGGTAGCCGTCGGCCCGCTTGTTGCCGGGCCGCTCGGGCAGCGCGATGGTCGTGTCGTCCAGCACCAGGGCGAACCCGGCCGGGTCGCCCTTGGGCGAGACGTCGCAGCTGCCGTCCGCGCCGGCCGTGGCCATCAGACAGAACGGCGAGGCACCGAGCCACTCGCGGTCCCGCTCGTGCAGCCGCGTGCGTTCCTTGGTGGCGGCCCGCGCGTTCGGCACGCCGAGAAGCGCGCGCAACTCCTCGTGCGAGGTGATCTCCACCGTCACGTTGGTCCTCCCTCAGCCGTTGACCCGGTGGCGGGCACCACCGTCGTCAGCCTAGGCCGCCGTGACCAGCGCGAGGTTTGTGCCTGGTTGCCGGGGGTACGGCCTCACCCGACGCGCTCGCCGCACGAGACCGTTCCGCAGGACGCCGACCAGTGGAGGCCGGGAGATGGAGAGCCGACTCAAGGTGCTGGGTCACCCAGTCCATCCGATGCTGGTGATGTTCCCGGTCGCGCTGCTGGCCACGGCTGTGCTGTTCGACGTGGTGGACACCGTCGGCGGTCCCGACTTCCTCGGCGAGGTCGCGTACTGGAACATCACCGTCGGCCTGATCGGCGGCCTGCTCGCCGCGGCGGCCGGCACGTTCGACCTGCTGGCGATCCCGACCGGCACCCGCGCGAAGCGGGTGGGTCTGCTGCACGCGGGCGCCAACGTCGCGGTGATCCTGCTCTTCGCCGCCGTGTGGGCGGTGCGGCTCAATGCTGATTCCCGGGCCGCCGGCGGGGCACTGGTCGCCATCGAGGTGGTCGCGCTGGCGATTCTCGGCATCAGCGCCTGGCTCGGTGGTGAGCTGGTCGACCGGCTCGGTGTGGGCGTCGACAGTGACGCCGGCCTGGATGCGCCCAGCTCACTACGGCCGCCGACGGCCACCCAGCGGATCGGAGAGGTGTGATGAGCGAGCAGCAGTTTGGCGGCTTCGGCCGGGGGTGGCGCGGCGGCCGGCAGCAGGGCTGGGACCCGATGGGGGAGTTGCAGTCGCTGCGCTCCGAGTTGAGTCGCCTGGTCGGTGGTCGCGGCGGGGCGTCCGACGTCGAGTTGACCGAGACCTCGGACGGCTGGGAGGTCGTCGTCCGGTTGCCCGGAGTGGCGCCGGAGGAGGTGGCCGTCGAGTTGGACGACCGCGAGTTGTGCGTGCGGGCCCGCTCGGAGGCGGAGGTCAACGCCGACCACGGCATCCCCGGAGGCTTCGAGACGCGCGGCTTCGAATACCGGGTCAACCTGCCGGCGCGGGTCGACCCGGACACCATCGACGCGGTGATGGACCACGGCCTGCTCCGGGTTCGGCTGCCGCGGGCGACCCGGCCCGCGCCGCGCACCATCACCGTCGGCCGCACCGGGCCGCGCTCCGGCGACCTTTCCACTGGTACGTCGATGCCGGCCGATCCCGCAGCGGACCGGGAGTTGCACCGCCCGGACACCGCCGGCGAGATCGACCGGCCGTAGCGGGCCGGATGGTCACCTCGTCCGTGCTCGGCCCGACCGCCGAGCGCCTTCCCGACGTGCGGCGGATCGCCGTGCTGCGCGCCAACGCGCTCGGTGACTTCATCTTCGCCCTGCCCGCGCTGGACGCGCTGCGGAGCGCGTACCCCTCGGCGGAGATCGTGCTGCTCGGGGCGCCGTGGCACGCGAAGCTCTGGCGCGACCGGCCCGGCCCGGTGGACCGGGTACTGGTGGTGCCGCCGGCTGCCGGCATCCGTACGCCGGAGCCGGGCGAGCCAGAGTCGTCGATCGACGACTTCGTGGCCGCTGCCGCCGGTGCGGAGTTCGACCTGGCGGTGCAGATCCACGGCGGGGGTGCGAACTCCAACCCGTTGATCAGTCGGCTCGGTGCCCGGTTGACGGTGGGCCTGCGCGCCGACGACGCGCCGCCGCTGGACCGGTGGCTGCGCTACGTCTACTACCAGCATGAGGTGATCCGCTACCTGGAGGTGGTGGCGCTGGCGGGAGCGCCGGCCATCACCATCACGCCGACGTTGGCGGTGACCGACGCCGACCGGGCCGAGGCCGCCCGGGTGCTCGGCCCGGCAAGCCGTCCCCGGGTGGCGTTGCATCCGGGTGCCACCGACACCCGCCGCCGCTGGCCCGCCGAGCGCTTCGCCGAGGTGGCCCGGGCGCTGCACGAGGACGGCTACGAGGTGCTGGTCACCGGAACGCCCTCCGAGCAGGAGGTGGTGGACCGGGTCGTCGCCGCGGCGCAGGTGCCGGTGCGCCCACAGGTGGGCACGCTCAGCCTGGGCGGGCTGGTCGGCTGCTACGCCGACTGCGCGTTGGTCGTCTCGAACGACACCGGCCCGCTGCACCTGGCCGCCGCGGTGGGCACGCCCACCGTGGGCATCTTCTGGGTCGGAAACCTGATCAACGGGGCCAGCCCGCTGCGGGCCCGGCATCGGCCGATCAGCTCGTGGACTGTGCACTGCCCGGTCTGCGGGGTCGACTGCACACCGGGCATCTATCCGCACCGGCCCGGCGACGGCGACTGCCCGCATCGGGACTCGTTCGTGACCGACGTACCGGTGATCGAGGTGCTGGAAGCCGCCCGGGAGTTGCTCACCCGGTAGTTCAGGCCGGCTGCGGGGTGTCCTCCTCGGCGAGGACTACCTCCCACGCCTCCACGTCCCGGTCGGTGACAGTGGTGGGGGACTCCAGGTGGTACGCGCCGCTGGGCAGGATGCCCGCGCCGCCGTGGCGGGACAACACGGCGAGCTGCGCGGCCACGTCCTCGCCCTGGTGCTTCTCCTGCACCCGACGCCAGAAGTCGAAGCCGCCGGCGTCGACGAGCTTGGCCCGGTCGTAGAGCACGCACCCGCCGATCCAGGAGACCTTGTACGCCCGCCACGCGCCCGGAGGCAGCGCCAACTGCTCGGTGATGTGCAGCAGGTTCGCGGCCGAGTGGATTCGGGCCCGGTTCCACTCCGGAGTGTCGGGTCGGATCCGCTCCGGTGTGGGCGGCCCGGCCCACTCCTCGTAGTGACAGTGCGATTCCGGCCGCACGTCATCGGTGTACGAGAGCCCGTGCACTCCGTTGCCGACGAACCCGCAGCCCAGCTCACCGATCGCGGTGACCAGTCGGTGCAGCGCGCCCGGTTCCAGCCAGATGTCGTCGTCGAGGCTGAGGACGTACCGGGCAGCCGAGGCGGCGAGCAGGTACGCCCGGTGTTCGGCCAACCCTCGTCGGGGCAGCCGGCGGGTCAGCAGCACCGGGTGGCCCCTGTGGCGCAGCGCCCGGACCATTGTGGCCGCGGCCGGGTGCGTGTACGCCGGTTCCCCGTCCGACTGGTCGCTGACGACCACGCCGAAGCCGGGTACCCCGTCCTGGGCGGCGAGCCCGCCCAGGGTGACGGCCAGCTCGGCGGGCCGGTTCCGGGTCGGAATCAGCACGTCCACCAGCCGGTCGGCGCGGAACTCCTCCGGGGTGCCGAGGTCGAGGGGGCGGTTCACGACGCCTGGGTGCGGGTGGGCAGCGACGGGTCCGGTTCCCGGTCGTCGATGTGTGGCGACGGGTCCTGGCTGTGCGACCGGATCCGCTCGATGATCGCGGAGGTGGACCGGTCCGGCACGTACCCCAGGGTGCGCACCTGGCCGCCCAGCCGGCGCACCAGCGGCGCCTCCGGCACCAGCTCCGGCGGATAGTCGCCGCCCTTGACGTACACGTCCGGTCGGACCGCCTCGATCAGCGCGGCCGGTGAGTCCTCCTCGAAGACCACCACGTGGTCCACGCAGGCGAGCGCGGCGAGCAGGGCCCCTCGGTCCTCGACCGGGTTGACCGGCCGGTCCGGGCCCTTCAGCCGTCGTACGCTGCCATCCGAGTTGACCGCCACGATGAGCAGGTCACCCAACGCGCGGGCCTGCTCCAGGTAGCGCACATGCCCGCGATGCAGCACGTCGAAGCAGCCGTTGGTGAAGACCACCGACCGTCCCGCCTCGCGGTACTCGGCGACGATCGCGTCCAACTCGTCGCCGCCGACCAGCGCGGGGTGGCTCGTGGTGTCGGTCGGCTGGTCCAACGCGGCGAGCAGGTCGTCCCGTCGGCACACGCAGGTGCCGGTGTCCGACACGGTGATGGTGGCCGCGAGTTGGGCAAGTTGGGCGGCGGTGGGCAGGGGCGCGTCGGCGGCCAGGGCCAACGTCATCGCCGCCAGGTACGCGTCGCCGGCACCCACGGCGTGGCTCGCCGGCACCGGAGTGCTGTGGCTGCGTCGTGGCTCCCCGTCGGCGCCGCCGACCACGGCGCCCTCGGTGTCCAGGGTCACCGCGACCACGTCGGCACCGGTGTGCGCACGCAGTTCGGCCAGCCGCGACTTGGCCAAGACGGCACGGTCGACGCCCTCTCCGGCCCGGGTGTTCACCGTTACGCCGGTGCCGGTGACGCTGAGCCCGTCACCGGTGAGGGCGACCCGTCCCTCGCCCGGGGTGGGCTCGCCGACCGGCCCTGGGCGGTCGGCCCGGGTCAATTCGACGGCGGTGTCCTCGGCGCGTACCGCCCCCGGGGCCGCGCCAGCTGTCATCTCGGATGGTCCGTCGACGGGTTCGCCGTCCGGGTGTTCCAGGTGCAGTTCGGTCCCGCCGGTCGGTCGGGTCGTACCGCCCGCGCGGGCCAACAGTCGGGTCGCCTCGGCGAAGCTGGGGGTGACCACTGTCGGCGCGAGGCCCCGCCAGTCGGCCAGGTCGTGGGCGTCCAGCGCGACTGTGGCGTACCGCTGGCGGTTCTCGACCAGCCACGCGCGGACCGGCGCGGGCAGCGCGCCCAGGCCGTAGTCGCAGACCACCAGGGTCGGGGCCTCCCCACCGGCGGCGGCGCGCAACTCTTCGGTGGCGCAGCTCAGGGCGGTGAGCAGCCGGCTCACCCCGTCGTGGTCCAGGGCGTCCTCCGGGTCGCCGGAGTCCTCACGCAGCAGGATCTGGTTGCCGGCCAACATCCGCCGCTTGACCGGTGTGGGTCGCCCGGGCTGGTTGACGGTGCGGTCCCAGACGCTCGCGCGGTCCAGGCAGTCGTGCAGTTCGTCCCCGGCGACGTCGGCACCGACCGGTGCCACCAACACAGCCCGGCCGCCGAGGGCGGCGACGTTGACGGCGGTGTTCGCGGCCCCACCGGCGGCGGAGATCCGCCGACGCAGGGTCAGGACCGGGGCGGGCGCCTCCCGGCAGAGCCGGTCGGAGTCGGCGAACCGCCATTCGTCCAACATGGCGTCGCCAACGATCAGGACTGGGCGTCCGAGCCAGCTCTCCACGACGGTGGCGAACCGGCGCTGCTCCGCTGCTGCTCCTGCCATGCCTCCCCGGGTCCCCAGCGGCCTGGCGGACAAACCTGCGCGGTGTCTGACCTGTGGCTACGTCACCGGCATGCCCTCCGTGCCCGGATGGGCCGTTTCGGACGTTCGGTGTCGGGAAGGGAATTGAGGTACCCCGGAAAGGAGATGTACCGAGATGGCAGCGACATTGCAGGGCAAGCGGATCGCCTTCCTGGCCGCCGACGGCGTCGAGGAGGTCGAGTACGTCCAGCCACGCGAGGCGGTGGAGACCGCCGGCGCGACGGCCGAGCTGGTCTCGCTGAAGCCCGGCTCCATCCAGTCCTTCAACCACCTGGACCACTCCAGGACGTACGACGTGGACGTGACAGTCGACAAGGCCGACGCCGCCGGCTACGACGCGTTGGTGCTGCCCGGAGGGGTGGCGAACCCGGACTTCCTGCGGGGCGACCCGGACGCGGTGCGGTTCGTGAAGGCGTTCTTCGACGCGGGCAAGCCCGTCGGGGTGATCTGTCACGGCCCGTGGACGCTGATCGAGGCGGACGTGGTGCGCGGCCGGCGGATCACCTCCTGGCCGACACTGCGTACCGACCTGACCAACGCCGGGGCCACCTGGGTGGACGAGGAGTGCGTCACCGACGGCAACCTGACCAGCAGCCGTAAACCCGACGACCTCCCCGCCTTCTGCGCAGCGATAACCACAACCTTCACCACCCCCTGACCCCAGCCACCCTCCCCCGGGGCCCTTGCCCCGGTGATCAAGAGGTTTGCGTCATGACGCACGGCGTTCCTGACGCAAACCTCTTGATCAACGCCAGGAGGCGGGAGCGCGGGAACGCTGGCGGAGCGGGTGCGGTACGGGGTTGGTTTTTTGGTGGTTCGGCGCATGTTCTGCGGGTGGCGGGATAGAAGGCCACATGACCACCGAAGCCTCAGACGCGCCGGTGCTGAACCGTCGGCAGATCCGGTTGCTCATGTTGGGCCTGATGACCGGCATGCTGCTGGCCGCACTCGACCAGACCATCGTCGGTACGGCGCTGCCGACCATCGTGGGCGAGCTGGGCGGGATCAACCACTACTCCTGGGTGGTCACCGCGTACCTGCTCGCCTCGACCGCGTCGACGCCGCTCTACGGCAAGATGGCCGACCTGTACGGGCGTCGGCCGGTCTTCCTCTTCTCGATCGGCACGTTCCTGCTCGGGTCGTTGCTGGCCGGGCTGTCGCAGAACATGACCCAGCTGATCGTCACCCGGGGTATCCAGGGTCTGGGCGCCGGTGGTCTGCTGACGCTCGCGTTCACCATCATCTCGGACGTGGTGTCACCCCGGGAGCGTGGTCGGTACCAGGGCCTGTTCGGCGCGGTCTTCGGGATCTCGTCGGTCGCCGGGCCGCTGGTGGGTGGTTACTTCGCGGAGACCGACTGGCGGTGGATCTTCTACATCAACGTGCCGCTGGCGATCCTGGCCATCGTCGTCTGCTACCACGTGATGCGGTTGATCCCGTTCGAACGTCGGGACCACTCGATCGACTGGCTCGGCGCCGGCCTGCTGGTGGCCGGGGTGAGTTCGCTGCTGCTCGCGCTGAGCTGGGGCGGCAACGAGTACGCCTGGGGCTCCGGCGTGATCATCGGGCTCTTCGTGGCCGGCGTGGTGCTGGGGGTGCTCTTCGTCCTCCAGGAGGCCCGGGTGGCCGAGCCGATCCTGCCGCTGCGGCTGTTCCGGAACGCCACCTTCGCGTTGGCCAACTCCGCCCTGCTCATCATCGGTCTGGTGATGTTCGGTTCGATCATCTTCATCCCGCTGTACCTGCAGATCGTGAAGGGTGCCTCGCCGACACGCAGCGGTCTGCTGATGCTGCCGATGATGGCCGGCATCATCATCACCTCGATCCTGACCGGCCGCGCGATGACCCGGATCGGCCGCTACAAGTGGTTCCCGGTGGCCGGTTCGGTGACGCTCCTGGTCGGCATGTTCCTCTTCACCCAGTTGGAGGTGGCCACCTCGCTCTGGGTGGCGTTCGGGTACATGGTGGTGATCGGCGTCGGCCTGGGCCTGTGCATGCAGTCGCTGATCCTGGCGGTACAGAACGCGGTTTCGGTACGCGACCTGGGTGCCGGCACCTCCTCGGCGACGTTCTTCCGGTCGCTGGGCGGTTCGTTCGGTGTGGCGATCCTCGGCACTGTGCTCTCGTCCCGGCTGACCGGCGGGCTCGCCGACCGGCTGCCCGGCGCGATCGCGCAGCTCCCGCCGCAGGAGCAGGCCGCGGTGGCGGCGAGTGGTGGCGCCAACATCTCGATCAACGATCCGGCCACCATCCTGGCCCTGCCGGGGCCGGTGCGTGCGGCCATCCAGGGCGCCTTCGTCGACGCGCTGGACATGGTCTTCCTGACCGCCGGCCTGATCGCGATCGTGGCGGTGGTGGTCACACTGACGCTGCCCAACACGCAGCTGCGGGGTGCCGGCCCGAAGGGTGCCACCGGTGGCGCCGACCCGCTCGGCGGGGAGGCCCCGGCTCCGGGCGGCAAGCCGTTGACCCGCGAGTCGAAGGAGGAGGCCGCCGCCGACATGGAGGCCAAGTCCCAGACGATGATCTGAGCGTCTCGACGCCGACCGCCCCGGACCGCTCCGGGGCGGTCGGCGTCAGCGGAGCCCCGGGTGGTCAGGCGGGGCGGCGGTAGGCGCCGTACCACCAGGTCGCGGCCAACTCCCGGGCGGCTGCCGCGTCGGTATCGGGGTCGGCCGAGGTCGTGCTGACGTGGTCGGCGAGGAAGCGGTCGCCGCCGACCACTATCAGCCGGCTGGCCGTCGTCACGTCCAGGCCGGCGGGGGTACGCCCGGCCTGCTGCTCGATCCGGAGCACGTCGACTGTGCGGGCAACGAACCGCTCCAGCCCGGCCGCCCAGTACTCCCGGACCACCTCGTCGTACGCGGCGACCTCGCTGACCGCGGCCAGCACCGGGGCGTACGTCCGGTATATCCGGATCACGTCGGCGAACACCTCGGTGAGCCGAGCGAGCGGGTCGCCAGGGCCACCCGGGTCCCATTCGCCGGTGCGGTCGAACGAACTCTCCCGCATGGTGCCGGCGAGGCGCATGAGCAGTTCGGTCTTGTCCCGGAAGTGGGTGTAGAAGGTCGACCGCGCCACGCCGGCCTCGGCGGCGATCCGCTGCACGCCGAGGTCGGTGAAGCGGATCCCCTCCTTCAGGAGCCGCTCGGTGGCCGCCAGCACCCGCGCTTCGACGGCCGCGCGTCCGTCGGGGTTGCGCGGGCGGCGGCGGGTGATCGAGGGCATAGCCGGAATCCTAGGTGGCCGGGGGTCGGGGCGGCGACGTACGCTCGTTGCCGGACACAGTGTCCGACATAGTGACCACGGAGTGCCTGACCTCGGCCTCCGACCCACCATGAGGAGCAACACACGTGAAGTACCGACTGCTGGGCACCACCGGGGTGTACGTCTCGGAGATCTCGCTCGGCGCGATGACCTTCGGCGGCAGCGGGCACCCGCTCTGGGGCACCCTGGGTGGGCTGGCGCTGCCAGAGGTGCAGCGGCTGGTGGACACCGCGCTGGACGCGGGCGTCAACTTCGTCGACACCGCCGACGGCTACAGCGACGGCGAGAGCGAGGAGCTGCTCGGCAAGGCGCTCGGCAAGCGGCGTCGCGACGTCGTACTGGCGACGAAGGTGCACTCCCGGACGGGCCCCGGCCCGAACGACGTAGGCACCTCCCGGCTGCACATCATGCAGAACCTGGAGGACAGCCTGCGCCGACTGGGCACCGATCACATCGACCTGTACCAGATCCACAACTTCGACCACATCACTCCCATGGAGGAGATGCTGCGCGCGCTCGACGACGCGGTCCGGCAGGGCAAGGTCCGCTACATCGGCGCCGCGAACTTCGCCGCCTGGCAGATCTCCAAGGCGCTGGGTATCTCCGCCCGGGAGAAGTTGGCCGGGTTCGTCTCGGTGCAGGAGTACTACTCGCTGCTGGGTCGGGACGTGGAGCGCGACGTGGTGCCGATGGCGCTCAACGAGGGTGTCGGGCTGACCGTCTGGAGCCCGCTCGCCGGTGGTTTCCTCTCCGGCAAGGTCAGCCGGGACGGTGCCGTCGCCGACAGTGGCGCGCGGAGCGCCCAGCCCGGTTACGCCAGCTTCACCCCGTTCGACCCGGAGTACGCCTTCGGAGTGGTCGACGTGCTCAAGGGTGTCGCCGAGCGGCACGAGGTGAGCCCGGCCCGGGTGGCCGTCGCCTGGCTGCTGTCCCGACCGGCCGTGACCAGCGTGATCGTCGGTGCCCGCAAGCACGAGCAGTTGGTCGACAACATCGCCGCCTCGGATCTCACGCTGACCGAGCAGGACCTCACCGAGCTGGACGAGGCCACCAAGCTGCCCGTCGCGTACCCGAACTGGATCCAGGAAGGGTTCTTCGCCGGGCTCCGGCTGCCGCAGTGAGGCACGGCCCCGGGGTCGGTGACCCCGGGGCCGCCCTACTTGAGGATGAGCCGGTTCGTCTGCTCGAAGACGTCCAGGTCGGCAAGGGTCTCGATGACCGAGGTGGAGAGTGGGGCGGGAAACCGGTCCCGGGGGAAGAAGCCGGCGTCGGTGGTCTCGTCGGTGACCCGGGCCAACTGCCCGTCCCACTCCTCCACCTTGAACGCCGTCGTGAACACCTGGTACGTGTGGCCGTACATGTTGGTGCTCGTCCGGTCCGGGCCGGTGTAGAGGGCGAACGCGCAGACCCGCAGCGCGCGCAGCCCGGTCTCCTCGCGGACCTCGCGTACCGCGCAGTCGGCGATCGACTCGCCCAGCTCCATCGCGCCGGCCGGCATGGCCCACTGGCCGTTGTCCGAGCGTTTGATCAGCAGGATGCGTCCGGCGTCGTCGTTGACCACGGCACGGGCGCCGACGAACATCAGCGTCCGGTCCCCGGCGAGCGCGCGCAACTGCCCCACGTACGAGTCGGCCCAGGAGATGCTCACCTGCGACAACTTACGGGGGTTCCCAACGTGTGACCGCCGACACTAGCTTGTTACCCATGCGTAGCACGATGATGGACGCCCCTCTGCAGATCTCCCGGATCCTCGACCACGGTGCACTGGTACACGGCACGGCCGAGGTGGTCACCTGGACGGGCGCCGAACCCCGTCGGATGACGTACGCCGAGGTGGGCCGGGCCGCCGCCCGGCTGGCACACGGGCTGCGCGACGAGTGCGGGGTGACCGGCGACGAGCGGGTCGCGACCTTCATGTGGAACAACAACGAGCACCTGATCGCCTACTTCGCGGTGCCGAGCATGGGCGCTGTGCTGCACACGCTCAACATCCGGCTCTTCCCCGACCAGGTCGTCTACATCGCCAACCACGCCGAGGACCGGGTGGTGCTCGTCGACAGCACGCTCATCCCGCTGCTGGCCCGGGTGATCGGTGAGCTGACCACTGTGCGGCACGTCGTGGTGGTCGGCGGTGGTGACCCGGCGCCGCTGGTGGCGGCGGCCGGCGACCGGATCACGGTGCATCACTGGGACGCGTTGCTCGCCGACCGGCCCGACACGTACGACTGGCCCGAGGTGGACGAGCGCGACGCCGCCGCGCTCTGCTACACCTCGGGCACCACTGGCAACCCGAAGGGCGTGGCCTACTCGCACCGGTCGATCTATCTGCACTCGTTGCAGGTCTGCATGCCGGAGGGTTTCGGCCTCGGGCCGACCGACCGCGAGTTGGCCATCGTGCCGATGTTTCACGCCATGTCCTGGGGCCTGCCCTACGCGGCCTTCCTCTCCGGCGCGTCGCTGATCATGCCGGACCGGTTCCTCCAGGCCGCGCCGATCGCCGAGATGATCGCCGCCGAGCGGCCCACACTGGCCGGCGCGGTGCCGACCATCTGGACCGACCTGCTGGCCTACCTGGACACCCACGACGTGGACACGTCCTCGCTCGGTGAGGTCATCGTCGGAGGCTCGGCGTGCCCGCCGGCGCTGATGCACGCGTTCGACGAGCGGCACGGAATCGACGTCATCCACGCCTGGGGAATGACCGAGATGTCTCCGCTGGGGTCGGTCTCGCGTCCGCCGGCCGGTGCGACCGGTGATGAGGCCTGGCGCTACCGCTACACCCAGGGGCGGGTGCCGGCGGGCGTGCAGGCGCGGATCGTCGGCCCGTCGGGCGACCCGATGCCCGCCGACGGCACGGCGGTGGGCGAGTTGGAGGTCCGAGGGCCGTGGGTGACCGCCCGGTACGTCGGTGACGACGCCCCGGACGAGGAGAAGTTCCGCGACGGCTGGCTGCGGACCGGCGACGTGGGCACCCTCTCACCGGACGGGTACATCAACCTGACCGACCGTGCCAAGGACGTGATCAAGTCCGGTGGCGAGTGGATCTCGTCGGTGGAGTTGGAGAACGCGCTGATGGCCCACCCGGCGGTGCTGGAGGCGTGCGTGGTGGGGGTCCCGGACGAGCGGTGGGACGAACGTCCGCTGGCCACGGTTGTGGTCCGGGAGGGCGCTTCGGTGACCGCCGAGGAGTTGCGGGACTTCCTGGCCGGGTCGGTGGCGCGCTGGCAGTTGCCCGAGCGCTGGGCGTTCATCGACACGGTGCCGAAGACGAGCGTCGGCAAGTTCGACAAGAAGGTCGTCCGTTCGCGGTACGCCGAGGGTGAGCTGACTGTCCGGGAGCTGACAGCCCCGTAACGTTTTCCCCGGCACTGTCGCCTGTTGGGGCGGGAGTACTCCTAAACCCTCCCCAGGGGCGGCCCCGGCGTTCGCACCGCGCCGGGGCCGCCCGCTCCACGCGGGGTGACCCGCACCGTCATTGTTGCGAAAGTTGTTCGCTTCTGTCCTGCTGACGGGGAAATCGGGTGGTCAGCGACCCGATCAGGCATCGCTGGTCGTGATGAGCACCTTGCCCACAGTCGAGTCCTCCACCGCCTGGTGCGCAGCGGCCGCCTCCGCCAGCGGGTAGTAGTGCAGCGGCAGACCGGCTTCCGCGCCGACCCGGATGCCACCCTGGCTCGCCGCCGCCGCCACGTCCTTCACGCCCTGCGCCTTGGCCGCCTTCGGCTCGGTGTAGACCAGCACGAACTGCCAGCGGGCGTTCGGCGCCATCATCGCCCGGATCGGGATGCTCACCTCGTCCCCGCCGTTGTCGGCGTACATGCAGACCGCGCCGCCGTGCCGCAGCACCCGTACGTCGACCGAGGCGTTGCGGGCGGGGGAGACCTCCACGATCGTGTGCACCCCGTCGGGGGCGATCTTGCGGACCTCCTCGACCACGTCCTGCTCCCGATAGTTGATCACGAAGGAAGCGCCTGCCGAGGCCGCGAGCTGTGCCTTCTCCGCGCTGCTCACAGTGGCGATCACAGTGGCGTCGGCCCACCGGGCGAGCTGGATCGCGGCGTTGCCGACAGCGCCCGCGCCGCCCTGCACCAGCACCGTGTGATCCGCCAACGCGCCGGCCCGCAGCGTGTCCGGCATGAACTCGCCGGCGGTCAGACAGCGGTGCGCGGTGAGGAACGGGATGCCCAGGGCCGCGCCCAGCTCGAACGGGGCGGCGCCGAGGCGTACCGCCTGCCGGACCGGCACCAGCGTGTACTCCGCCGTTGTGCCCCACTGTCGCTGCCAGGCGGCCTCCCAGACCCACACCCGCTCACCGATCAGGTCGGGGTCGACCCCGTCGCCGACAGCCTCGACCACCCCCGCGCCGTCCTGCCCGGGGATCTGCCACCCGTTAGGCGGGGCGTTGCGGCGGGACTTCCAGTCGGTCGGGTTCACCCCGGAGACCGCCATCCGCACCAGGACCTCGCCCGCACCCGGCTCCGGCACCGGCCGGTCGACCAGATCGAGCACCGAAGGGTCGCCGTTGCGCTCGTACACGATGGCCTTCATCCGTGGTCTCTACCCGGCTCGACCCCTGTCAACCCAGCTCGTCCACCAACTCCGGGGTCAGCTCACCGATCGCGTTCAGCGTCGCCGCCGCCAGCCCGGCGGCGTCCGGATCGAGCGGGTACGAGCCGTGCGGCACCGCCACCACCCGCATCCCCGCCGCCGCGGCGGAACGCACCCCGTTGGACGAGTCCTCCACCGCAGCACAGCGGGTCGGGTCGACGCCGAGACGCTCCGCCACGCTCAGGTACACGTCCGGTGCGGGCTTGCCCCGCTCGGTCTGCTCGGTGGAGAGGGTCGCGCCGAACGCGTCGGTCAGGCCGGTCGCCGCCAGCGCCGCCTCGATCAGCCGGGTCGGCGACGAGCTGGCCAACCCGAGCGGCCACCGCGCGGCCAGCCGGCGGACGACCTGATCGGCGCCGTCGATGAGGGGTACGTGGTCCCGGTAGCGTCGGGTCATCTCCTCGACCACCTCGACGGCGACCTGCTCGGCGGTGCGGTCGACGCCCAGCTCTCCGCTGAGGTAGTGGGCCCACTCCCCGGTGCTCATCCCCATGAGTCGGCGTTGCGTGTCCGGTTGCCACGTCCCGCCGTGCGCCGCCACGTACGCCCGGCGGACCTCCTCCCACACCGGCTCGGAATCCACGATCACGCCGTCCAGGTCGAAGACCACCGCATCAGTCACGGACCCATCCTGCCCGACCGGTGGGTGCCCGGTCAGCCGGGCAACGCGGGCAGACCGAGCGGGCTGCCCTCGGGAAGCAGTGTGTGACCGGACCGGGCGATGGGCTCCAGCAGCTCCCGGAGCCGGTCCGTGTCGTGGACGCCGAGCGCCTGCCACGGGTGCGCGGCGGCGCGGTCGGTGGCGTCCTCGATGGCCTGGAACTCGGCCCGGGCGTGGTCGGTGGCCGCGCCGCCCCCGGTCAGCCAACCCCGCTCGATGAGCCGCTCGCGGGCGGCCTGCCACTGGTCCTCGGACCAGCCTCGGCCCAGCAGGTACTGCGGCGACGAACCGTCCAGCGCGACCCGCCCGGTCAGCGTCTCCACCGGGTCCAGGCCGGCGGCCACCAGCGCCGCCACGTGCCCGTCCCCCCGGTGCTCGCGCAGCGTGGTGGCGGCCTGCCAGAGCCGCGCCAGTGGGTATTCGCCGGCCGGGAGGGCCGCGTTGGCAGCGCCGAGAACCCGGCCCGCGGTCTGCGCCGCCGAGGCGGCCCGCTCCAGCAGGTCGGCGGCCTCCACCAGGTGCGACTCCGGAAGCTCGTAGGTCAGCTCGGCGAGCGCCTGAACGGCACCGGTCAAACGGGCGCGCAGCGCCTCCTGCGGGGTGGCCAACCGCCACACCGCCGGCAGCGCGCGAGCCACCATCGGCGGTGCGAAGTTGAAGAAGGCGGCGATCACCGGGGCCGCCTCGGCGGCGCCCAGCGGCGCGGCCCGGCCGGCGAAGTAACCGCGCCAGTAGCCGCGCAGCCCTACCGCCTCGTACGCGGCCCGGGCCCGGGGGTGCAGATAGGTGACGGTGTGCACCGGCTCGAAGTACGACCACATCGACCGGGCAGTCCGCCCAGGCTCGTCCAGCGCCGTCACATGCACCTCCGCGTCCCGGTTCCGGATGCTCACCCCGGGCGGCGAACCGCCCGGGGTGACGCCGAACCTACTGCCGCAGGGTGACGGGCCGGAAGCCCCATGTGAACAACTCCATCGCGTCCCGGCGACAACCGGGACGACGTGGACAGGTCACTGGGCGGCGAGCACGTCCACAACGAAGCGCAGCGGACCGGTGGGACGTCCACCGGCGGCGGCCTCGTCGTTGCCGTACGCCAGCTCGCCCGGGATGTCGAGCTGCACCCGGCTGCCCACAGTCACCCCGACCAGACCCTGGTCCCAGCCGGGGATGACCTGGCCGACGCCGATCGGGAAGGTGGCCGGCTGCCCGGCCTTCCAGGAGGAGTCGAACTCCTTGCCGTCCTTGAAGAACACCCCCACGTAGTTGGTGGTGATGTTCTGGCCCTTCTGCACTGCCGGACCCTTGCCCTTGATCAGCGGGGTGACGGTGAGCTTCTTGAGCTCACCGGTGCCCGGCGTCACCGTCGGCTTGGTGCCCAGCGCCGGGTCGGAGCCCTCGGGCAGCTGCGGAGCGGGGGGCGCGCCAGCCTCGTCGGGGGCCGGGGCGGAGGCGGACGGGGTCGCATCGGCCTGGTTCTTGGGCTTGTCGTCGCCCCCGCCGATCGTCACGAAGACGCCGATCAGCACCCCGACCACGGCGACGGCGGCGAGGCCGCTGGCCCACGCGTTGCGCTTGCGCCTCGCGTCGGCGGCCTTCTTCTCCGCCAACTGGGCGGCCAGGCGGCGCCCCGACTTGGTTGCCGGGCTCTGGTCCGGGCCCGTCTGCTGCGTCCGCTCGCTCACGTCGTCGACTCCCTGCTGCGAAGTGTGGCCGGCACCCGGTGCCGGGGGGAAAGCCGACGCACACGGTACCCGCACCGCGGCCTACCGTGCCCGCCGCCGACGCCTCGGATCGCCCAGCGCGACAGTTCCGGGGCTTTCCCGGGCGGTTATTCCGGGACGACCATGAAGTCGGTCACGAACGACGTGATCCGTCCGTCGGCGGTACGGCCGATCCAGGTGCCGTAGCAGCCGTCGCCCCAACCGGTGGCCACTGTGACGACGTTGGCACCGCTGGCCTCGTCCAACACGGCGGTGATCAGCCCCGGGACCGGGGACGAGGGCAGCTCGGTCGGGATGAAGACCTCCTCGACCCGGTCCTCGTCCCAGGTCTCCAGGACGGCGAGCGCTGTCGGATCGGCGAGGGTGCCGACGCCGGCGTCCACTCCGTAGCCGAAGTAGTCGTCCGCGCCGAGCGTGGCGACGTCCTGGTCGCCCGCGACGGCCGGCTCCCAGCGGATCGTCGGCTCGGCTGAGACGACCAGTTCCAGCGCGGCGACCCGCCGGTCCACCTCGGCGTCCTCCCGGAGCACCACAGCCACCCAGGCGCGCGCGGGATGCCGCCCCGGCGGCACTGTCACTGTGAACGGCTCCGCCTCCGGGCAGACCAGCGGGTCACACCCGACCACACGGCCGGTCGGCAACACGATGTCGCCCACCGGGTGAACCTCGATCAGGTACCCGCCGTGCTGGTCGGTGAAGCGGGCGCCGGGCGTCAGTAACCGGTCCAGATCAGGGGTGTACGGCATGGGGGCTCCTCCGGTCGCCAGCGGCCGGCGGAGCGTACCCGGCGAGGCGGACACCGCCGCCGCTGCCGTACCCGGTCAGGCGCTCTTGCGAGGTGCGGTCTTGCGTGCGGCGGTCTTCTTCGCCGGCTCCGCCTTCTTCGCGGCGGTCTTCTTGGCGGCGGTCTTCTTCGCCGGCTCCGCCGCCTTCTTCTCGGCCGTCTTCTTGGCCGCGGCCTTCTTCGCGGGTGCCTTGGCCGCCTTCTTCTCGGCTGCCCTCTGCGCCGACCGGGCCGACGAGATGGGCGTCGGCTCGCCGCCGCCACCACCGCGGGCGGGCTGCTCGCCACGAGCCGCCTTGGCACGCTCCACCGAGGCCTTCAACGCTGCCATCAGGTCCACCGCCGCAGCCGGGGCCTCCTCGACCTCCTCCGGCTGGACGACCTCCCGACCCTCCACCTTGGCGTCGATGACCTCCTGCAACGCGGCTCGGTAGTCGTCGGTGAAGACGTCCGGCTCGAACTCGCCGG
This sequence comes from Micromonospora sp. NPDC048842, assembly GCF_040649935.1. Classification (NCBI taxonomy): domain Bacteria; kingdom Bacillati; phylum Actinomycetota; class Actinomycetes; order Micromonosporales; family Micromonosporaceae; genus Micromonospora; species Micromonospora sp. NPDC048842. The sequence continues at coordinate 27,825 of NZ_JBEZGK010000020.1, forward strand.
TCATCGAGTCGATCAGAGAGCTGGCCATGGCCAGCTCCGGTGGGCGCACCTTGAGGTCCTCGTCGAGGAAACCGAAGTCCGGTGTGCGGATCTCGTCCGGCCAGAGCATGGTGTTGAGCAGCAGCACACCTTCGCGGACCCGCAGCGTGGCCAGCTGCTCCCGCTGGCGCAGCGCCACCTTGACGATGGCCACCCGCTCCGAGTCGATGAGCGCGTCGCGCAGCAACACGTACGGCTTGGTCGCCGCGCCCTCCGGCTCGAGGAAGTACGCCTTGTTGTAGAGGATCGGGTCGACCTGCTCGGCCGGCACGAACTCCAGCACGTCGATGGCACGGGAGCTGGTCAGCGGCAGGTCGGCGAAGTCCTCGTCGGTGAGGATCACCATTTCGCCGCCGCCGATGTCGTAGCCCTTGGCGATGTCGTCGTAGGTGACCTCTTCGCCGCAGACCGAGCAGGTGCGCTTGTAGCGGATTCGACCGCCGTCCTCGCGGTGCACCTGGTGAAACCGAATGTCCTTCTCCTCGGTCGCGGAGTAGAGCTTCACCCCGATCGAGACGAGCCCGAACGACACGGCTCCCTTCCAGATGGCACGCATCCTGCGCTCCCTTCCCCGGTATCGACCATGCTCGCATCCGAAAGAACCGGACGCGAGGTGTTCGGGCTGCTACTACAGTCGGGTCGTGCCCGGCGCGCCGCTCAAGCCGATGCTCGCGATGACCGGGCCGCTCCCGGCGGGTGACGGCTGGGCCTACGAGTTCAAGTGGGACGGCGTCCGCGCCCTGGCCGACATCTCAGGTGGCGGTCAGCACCTGTATGCCCGTTCCGGCGTGGAGATCACCGCCGCGTACCCGGAGTTGGCCACCCTGCCCGAGCAGGTCGACGACGCGCTGCTCGACGGCGAGGTGGTGCTGCTCGGCCAGGGCGGGCAGCCGTCGTTCACCGCGCTGGCCGAGCGGATGCACGTCCGGGATCGGGCCAAGGCGGCCCGGTTGGCAGCGGTCATGCCGGTGACGTACATGATCTTCGACCTGCTCCGGCTGAACGGCGACGACCTGACCGGCTGGCCGTACGAGCGCCGCCGGGAGGCCCTCGAGGCGCTCGCGCTCGGTGGCCTCCGCTGGGCGGTGCCGCCGATGTTCGCCGACGGGCCGGCCACCTACGAGGCGGCCGGGGAGCACGGCCTGGAGGGGGTGATGGCCAAGCGGGTCGGGGCCGTCTACCGCCCGGGGGTGCGTTCGCCGGACTGGGTGAAGGTCAAGCTGGAGGTGACCGGCGACTTCGTCATCGGTGGTTGGCGACCGGGCGCGCGCCGCATCGGCGGGCTACTGGTCGGGGTGCCCGGCCCGGACGGCCGACTGATCTACCGGGGTCGGGTCGGCGGTGGCATCGGCGCGGCCATCGAGCGGCAGCTCCTCGCCGAGCTGGAGCCGCTGCGCTCCGGCGTGTCACCGTTCGCGCCGGGGATGCCGCGCGAGGATGCGCGGGGCGCCATCTGGGTAACACCCCAGGTGGTGGTGGAGGTGAAGTACGGCCAGCGCACCCCTGACGGCCGGCTGCGCTTCCCCCGGGTGCTGCGGTTGCGCCCGGACAAGCCTCCCGAGGAGGTCGACGATGCCGGGTGAACGGCTACGGGTGGACGTCGAGGGCCGCGCGCTGGAGTTGTCCAACCTGGACAAGGTGCTCTACCCGGCGGCCGGGTTCACAAAGGGTGAGGTGATCGACTACTACACCCGAATCTCCCCGGTGCTGCTGCCGCACCTGCGGGACCGACCGGTCACCCGGATCCGCTTCCCCAACGGGGTGGACGACAAGTCGTTCTTCGAGAAGAACACGCCGGCCGCGACCCCGGACTGGGTACGGGTGGAGAACCTGCCAGCGCCCGGGTCGACGAAGGGCCGGGAGACCATCGACTACGTGGTCGCCGACGACCTGCCCACACTGGTCTGGCTGGCCAACCTGGCCGCCTTGGAGCTGCACACACCGCAGTGGAAGGTGGGCGAGCACCCGGACATGATGGTCGTCGACCTGGACCCGGGCCCGCCGGCCGGGCTCGCCGAGTGTTGCCCGGTGGCGGTCCTGATGCGCGACCGCCTCGCCGACGACGGCATCGAGTCGTACCCGAAGACGTCCGGCAAGAAGGGCATGCAGCTCTGCTGCCCGATCGCCGGCACCCAGCCGTCCGACCTCGTCTCCGACTACGCCCGGCGGATCGCCCAGGAGCTGGAGAAGGCCCACCCGAAGCTGATCGTGTCGAAGATGGCGAAGAACCTCCGACCGGGCAAGGTCTTCATCGACTGGAGCCAGAACAACGCGGCGAAGACCACTGTTGCGCCGTACTCGCTACGCGCCCAGTCGGTGCCGTCGGTGTCGACGCCGCTGACCTGGGACGAGGTCGAGGCCGGCGCGCGCGGCCGGAAGCCGGCCGTCCGCCAGTTCACCGCCGCCGAGGTCCTGGCCCGGGTCGAGGAGTACGACGACCTGCTCGGCCCCCTGCTCGACGGCGGCCCGGAACTGCCCACCCGCTGACGGGACCGACAACGGTCGGCGGACGCGAAGCAGCGCGGCCCGGCGTCCACGTTTGTGGACGCCGGGCCAGGTCGGCTGCCGGATCAGCGGCGGCCGAAGACCTTGCGGCTGGAGCCGAGGCGCAGCAGCACCGTCTCGCCGGTGGCGTCCTTGACCCCGTCGTTGTCGGTGATCGCGTACACCTCGCCGTTGCCGGCCACTGTCAGACCCTCCAGCTTCTCCTGCGTCCATCCGTTTGTGGCGCGCAGCGCGGGCAGCACGTCGACGGCGAGCGTCTTCGGCAGCACTGTCAGCGGCCCGGTGGCCGCCGCACCGGGCAGTGGCACCGTGTAGATCCGCTTCACAGCGGCGGCCGGGCCGTTCAGCTTGTCCCGTTCGATGACCGCGAGCCGGTCGCCGACGACGGTGATCTCGGAGAGGCCCATCCAGTCGCCAGCCACTGTGGTGGTCCCCAACTGGTAGCCGAACCAACTCCAGGTGCCCGCCGCGACGTCGTAGCGGCCGAGCCGGACGATGCCGACCGGGTCGGTGCTCAACTCCCGCTGCACGGCCACCCAGACGATCTCCCGGCCCTGCCGGTCGCTGGTAGCGGTGACGCCCTCCAGGCCCTGCTTGCCGAGGCCGGCGGCGACCTCGGCGGGCAGTGCGACGGTCTGCCGGGTCACCCCGGCGGCGTCGAGCCGGACCAGCTTGTTCTCCGCGCCCTTGGCACCCTCCACGGCGAGCCAGAAGCCGCCCTGCGGGCGGGCGAAGATGCCCTCCGCGTCGTATCCGACCGGAGCGCCGGCCGCGTCCCGCACCGGCAGTGCGCCGGTGATCACGGCCGGCGTCCGCTTCGCGTCGATGTTGAGGATCCGGGTCTGGCCGTACGCCGCGTCGGTGACGCTGTAGAGCTGGTCCCGCTTGCCCGGTGCGGCGCTCAGCGCGCCGAGTGCTCCCCAACCGGTCGGGGTGCCGGCCCGGTCGGTGCCGGAGACGATGCTCGGGAACGCCGGGGTGGTCCTGCCGAGTTGGAAGAGCGACACCGAGGCCCGGACGTTGACGGCGGCGTCGTCCTCCTCGCTGGAGACCGCGAGCAGCCCGCGCGACGGGATGGGCAGCAGCCCTTCCGGCCCGTTGGTGGTCGGCAGCACCTGCCGGAAGACCGGCCGGGTGGGGTCGTCCAGGTCGTAGACGGCGACGAAGTTGCTCCGCTCCGAGCCGACGAACGCGTACCGGACGCCGTCGTACTCGGCGACGGCCACGCCCTCCGGCTCGGTGCCCTTCTTGCCGGCCCGGTCCTCGTTGTGCAGCCCGTATGTGACGGCGAGCCGCTCGAAGGTGTTGCCGGCGTCCCAGGCGACGCGTCCGCTGCGGCTGTCGAAGACCGACCAGCCACGGGTGCCGCCGTGCCAGTCGCCCTCGTTGGCAGTGGCGAGATAGCGGTCGTCGACCCAGGCCACCGCGTCCGGCTCGCGCGGCACGTCGGTGATGCCGCCGGTCAGGTCGATGACACCGTCCTTCTTGGTGTCGATGCCGCTGATGGTGGCGGTGCCGGCGCTGAACACAGTGGTGAGCCGGCCGGTGGGTAGGTCGATCAGGGCGACGCCGTTGTTCTCCTGGAGCGTCACTGCCAACTGGTTGCGGCTGTTGATCGAGACGTACTCCGGCTCGGGGTCGGTCGGCGCGGCGAGACCCGCCTGCACCAGCGCGGGCAGCGCACTGCCGTCGGCAGCGGTCAGCGCGGCCGGCCGCAGCCGCCAACCGGCCGGAGACTTCCCGGCCAGGTCGACGATCTGCACGAACCCGGCGGGTGCCTGGGGCAGGTCGCCCTCCTCACCGCCGGGTGGGGTGGCCTCCTCGTCGCGCTCGTTCTCGATGGCGATCGCGGCGTACCGCTTGTCAGTGCTGATCGCTATCGAGTCGGGCTGACCGCCGAGATCGAAGCTGGCCACCCGCTCGCGACTGGCCAGCTCGATCACGTCGAGGCGGCCGGATGGCGCTGTGTAGCTGGCGCTGGTGTTCACCACCACCAGCACGTACCTGCCGACCACGGCGACCGAGGTCGGCTCGTCCTCGGCGTTGCCGAGCTGGGACAGGGAGAGCGTGCCGAGGCCGCGGGGCCGGTCGGCACGGGAGATGTCCAGGAAGCCGATGCGTCGGGCCAGCGCGTCGGTGTGGATCAGGGTGCGGCCGTCCTCGCTGACCGCCGAGATCTCGGCGACCGTCGCTGTCGTCGGATCCTCGCCGGCCGGACGGTTCTGGAACACCGGGTACGTGGCGACCCGGTCGAAGGCGAGCGACAGGCCTGGGTGGTGGTGCCCGCCGGCCGAGGCGGGGGTGGCCCCGGTCAGGCTGGCGGCGGCGACACCGGCTGCGGTGAGCGCGGTGAATGCTCTTCTGAGTGTCAAGGACTTCCTCCGTTAGGTCGTACCCGCACGGAGGCTGACAGTTGTCGGGGAGCGTCAGCTTGCGCCAACATGAACAGTCGGCGAAGCACTGCGCAGCCGCCACCAGGCTCCCACGACCAGGGTGACCGTGATGACGGTGACGGCGACGTCGCCGGCCAGGGCCGCGGCCGGGCTCGCCGGAGAGTACGGCGGCACCAGGTACGCGAACGCCGCAGCGACGACCAGGCCCGCGGTGCCGGCAACGAGCACGTGCCGCTGCCCCCAACCGTTGTGGGACGACCAGTAGGCGATCAGCCCTCCGGCAATGGCGGAGAGCGACAAAGCGATGATCATCCCCGGCCAGCCGGGCGTCAGGTCGGAGCCGAGGCGGACGAGGACGACCGGCAGAGCGACCCAGAGGGGGTTCGGCACCCGACGGGCCCGGCGCGGGTGGGCGCGGCGCCAACGAGGGAGCAGGGCCGTCGCGACGAGGGCGAGGACCAGCAACGCCGCGACGGTGAGCTGGAGTGGGCTGGCCAGGAAGCCCTTGTCACCGTTGATGTCGGAGAAGATGAACAGGCTGCCGAGCAGGTAGATCAGACCGACGACAAGGAGACCGGGCCGGCCCAGCCACGGCCGGTGACGGCGGTCCGGCCCGAGGAACGACTCGATGAGCACGATCGGCGCGCAGATCGTCAGCACGATGTGGTTGCCCACGTAGTCGAAGGCCTGTCGGAGGCTGAGATCGAGCCCCGGCACCAGCGTCGCCTCGGCGGCGGCCCGGGTGTCGGCGTACTGGGTGTCGTCGAGGAAGTCGGGGTTGAACAGTGACTGGTCGACCAGCCCGGCCTGGAGTACGCCGAACGCGGCGGCGAGCAGCACGATGGTCGGCCAGCCCGCGCCGAGGTGCCGCGCGGTCTCCCGGATGAGGAGCGCCGCGCCGCCGTACATCGGGCCCAGGAAGATCAACACCGGCAGGAAGTCGTCGATGGCGAAGCCACCCCACGAGCACTCGGCCGCCCACGGTGCGAGCAGCAGCAACGCGATCACCGGCAGGAGCCGCCGACGCAAAGGCAGACGGTCGGCGGCGGGGTGGTCGGCGCTGACGGGGTCGGGTCCGGTCGGCATGGCGCTCCTTGGCGGCGTCTCGGGGATCGTTTCCTGCACCCTGCGCGGGTCACCTGGTCACCCGATACGGCCATCGGCCGAGGACCGGTGCGACCAAAGTCGTTGCGTACTGTGGTGTCGACGTCGACCCGGGGAGCGTGGAGATGCAGCCAACCGTCACTGCCGACCTGGCGGCCCGGCCCGTCGAGGCCGAGCGTCCGCTGCTCAGCTACCGCGACGAGGCGACCGGCGAGCGCGTCGACCTGACGGCGCAGCAGGTCGGTCAGTGGGCGGCACGCAGCGCGAGCCTGCTGCGGGACGGCTGCCGACTCGGCCCCGGCAGCCGCGTAGCGGTCCTGCTGCCGCCGCACTGGCGTACCGCAGCGGTGTTGTTGGGCGCTTGGGCCTCGGGCCTGGCGGTGTCGTTCCGACCGCGCGCCACAGCGGGCCTGGCGGTGCTCGAACCGGGCGGCGACCGGCCGTTCGACGCGGTCTTCGTGACGCCGGAGCGGCAGGACGACTGGCTGGAGGACGTGCCGGACGCGCCGCACCGCTACCTCGTCGGCACCGGCCCGGGGCGGCTGGACGACGTGCCGTTGGGCTGGTTGGACTGGTCCGCCGAGGTGCTGCGGCACGGTGACGGCGCGCCCGACCACACCGCCATCCACCCGTCGGATCCGGCCACCGCGGACGGCACCACCTACGGTCAGTGGGGCGCGCTCGCCCAGGAGTTCGCCACGATGCTGGACCTGCGCGCTGGCGACCGCCTCCTGGTCGACGCCGCCGAGACCGAGCAGCCGCTGAAGTGGTTGCTCGCGCCGCTCTCGGCCGGCGCGTCAGTGGTGATCAGCGCCAACCTCGACACGGCGCGGCGGGACGCAGTGGTCGCCGCCGAACAGGTGACCCGGGTCCTCTAAAGAGTGGAGTACTGGTACTGCGGGTAGTACCATTACTGGGTGCCCTCGATAGCCAGGCTTGTCGAAGCGACGCGGCAGAGTCAGCAGAACATCGCCTACAACGATCTTTATCGGGTGTGCGAGCACTACTTCGGGAAGCCGCGGCAGACGGGCACCTCGCATGCCGTGTTCCGGATGCCGTGGACCGGTGACCCACGCGTCAACATCCAGGACGACAAGGGCAAGGCCAAGGCGTACCAGGTCCGGCAGGTTCTCAAGGCGATCGACAAGAAGGAGGCCATGTGATGCAACCCGACGCCCGTCCCGAGATCACGCACTACACCTACCGTGTCACCTGGTCGGTCGATGACCAGGAGTTTGTCGCCACCTGCGCCGAATTTCCGTCGCTCTCCTGGCTGGCCCCCACGCAGGTGGAGGCGCTGCAGGGCCTTCAAGGTCTGTTGCAGGAGGTGATCGCCGACATGCAGGAGCAGGGCGAGGCGGTGCCGCAGCCGTTCGCGGAGCGAAGCTACTCGGGCAAGTTCAACCTCCGTGTCGGAGAGAGCCTGCATCGCGAGCTCGCCATCGAGGCCGCCGAGGACGGGATGAGTCTCAACCAGTACGTCCTTCGTAAGCTCCGCGCCGCCTGAGCGGTCGGACAGCGCATGTCCTGCCCGCGCCTCGAAGGACGCTGTTGATCAAGCGGTCAGGTGCGCCTTACGCCGGCTCGGGCCCGCTCTGGGTTCCAGGCGGTGCGCGTCTCGTCACTCGTCAGGTGGAGGCCATCCGTTCCGCCCGCTCTCACATTTTTCCTGCTCCTACGCTTCGCCGAAGGCACGCGCGCGATCAGTGCGCCGGCCACTGTGCACGTCGGCGGAGGAGGCATGGTGTCGAGGCGTACCCGTCGGACTCTGGTTTCGGCGGTGGCCGGCGCTCTGTTCGCCCTCGGGGTGGTCGCGCCCGGTCCGGCGGCGGCGCCGCTGCCCCGCGCGGCGCAGGCCGACGGTCCCACGGTCCCCGATTCGCGGGAGCCGCGCCCACCGCTGCTCCCCGCCGACTTCCAGGGCACCGGCCGGTACATCGTGCGGGACCTCGGCATCGACGTGCCGTTCTCCTGGCAGGGCCGCGACGGCAACAGCCAGATGACCGCCGGTGGCCCGGACCATCCGATCTGGTTCACGAACCTGATCTACGAGAACACGCTCTACACGCTCACCTACAGGTGGCCGAACATCCCGCTGTTTCCGCCCCGCGCGTGCAGCAAAGTCCCGGGGTTCTTCAACCGCCAGATTTTCAACGACAAGCTGAAGACCGCCCGCTATGTGGGGCCCGAGATTCTGCAGGGTGAGAAGGGCCGGCACGTGGACCACTGGCGGGTCGGGGTGGTCGGCGGTTCCACGGTGCCGGGGGAGTTCTTCCGGTTCCCGATCTCGCTCGGCGACATCTACGTCGACCAGCACGACCCGAGCCGGTGGTGGCAGGTGTTGCAGTTCGGCCTGCAGAACCTCTTCGACCCGGAGCTGGACGAATGGTTCACCATGGACACCTTCGACCACCGCCCCGGCGAGGTAACCCTCCCCGACCGCTGTCCACCCCCCACGTCGTGACCCATCGACTCCGTTGATCAAGAGGTTTGCGTCATCATCAGGCCGATCGATGACGCAAACCTCTTGATCAACACGGGTGGGGGCGCGGCCGGCGATCTTGGCAGCTACAGGGCGAACAGCAGGGCGGCGCCCAGGAGGACGACGAGGGCGGTGGCGAAGTGGATGCCGAAGGCGACAGCCTTCGTGCCGCCGTTCCGTAGCACGATGACGGTGTCGCCCAGCGGGACGAGCGCGACGATCAGCATGAACCACGCGACCGCGTCGGCGGTCGTGAAGGCGATCAGGGCGAGGCCGAGCAGCCCGAACGTGAGGTCCTTGAGCCCTTTGACAGTCAGGTAGGCGGGGTCGCCGTCCGGGCGGGCCGGCACGCCGTACCCGGCGGCTGCGGCCTGCGGCACCAGCAGGAAGCGCGCGCCGATGAAGGCGACGAAGAGGCTGAGTACGACGGCGAGCCCGTAGGCGAGGGGTGACAGCATGAGTTCGCTCCAATTCCTAGCACTGCTAGATATGAGAGCGACGCTAGCAGAGCACCGACAGGATCGCTAGCGGTGCTAGGGTTGCTGTCATGTCGACACAGGCGCGCCGGGAGCGTGAGCGGGCTGAACGGGAGCAGGCGATCATCACCGCGGCACGGGACCTGGCGTTGGCCGAAGGCTGGGACGCGGTAACCACCCGACGGCTCGCCGCCGAGATCGAGTACAGCCAGCCCGTCCTCTACAGCCACTTCAAGGGCAAGGACGCCATCATGGCGGCGGTAGCCGTCGAGGGCTTCGCCGAGTTGGCAACCGCGCTGGTCTCGGCCCGAGCCTCCGCCGCCGACCCCCGGCAGGCGGTCGCCGACGTGGCAGCCGCGTACGTCGCGTTCGCCCAGCAGCGGCCCGCGATCTACGACGCGATGTTCACCCTCGCCGTGGACCTGCCGTTCGCCAGCCAGGACGTGCCAACCGACCTGGCCCGGGGCTTCGCCGAGTTGGCCGAGACGGTGCGCCCGGTCGCCGCGGACGACGACCTGGAGACGGTCACCGAAACCTTCTGGGCCGGCCTGCACGGGCTGGTCACGCTGATGCGCAGCGGCCGGCTCCGCCGCGCCGACCACGACCGCCGGCTCGCGGTCCTGGTGGACCGCTTCTCCCCGCGCTGATCGACTCGGCTTTCAGGAAACCGGGGCATCAGAGCGCCCTGGACACCGCGACTTCCTGGAAACCGAGTCGATCAAGGCCGGGAAACCGAGCCGATCAAGGCGAAAAGGGTCAGTCGACGGTCGGTAGCTTCGGGCCGAGGACGTCGTCGGCGTCGACGATCGTGTACGCGTACCCCTGCTCGGCGAGGAAGCGCTGCCGGTGCGCCGCGTACTCGGTGTCGATCGTGTCCCGGGACACCACGGTGTAGAAGTGCGCCTGTCGACCGTCGGCCTTCGGTCGCAGCACCCGACCCAGCCGCTGGGCTTCCTCCTGGCGTGAGCCGAACGTGCCGGACACCTGGATCGCCACCGCAGCCTCGGGCAGGTCGATCGAGAAGTTGCCGACCTTCGAGATCACCAGGGTCCGCAACTCACCGGACCGGAACGCGTCGAACAGCCGCTCCCGCTCCTTGTTCGTGGTCGAACCCTGGATGATCGGCGCGTCGAGGTACTCGCCGAGCTGGTGCAGCTGGTCGATGTACGCGCCGATCACCAGCACCTGGTCGTCCGGGTGCCGGTCCACCAGCGCCTTGACCACTGGCAGCTTGGTGCGGGCGGTCGCCGCCATCCGGTAGCGCTCCTCGGCCTCCGCCGTCGCGTACGACATCCGCTCCGCGTCGGTCAGTGTCACCCGGACCTCGGTGCACTCGGCCGGGGCGATCCAGCCCTGCGACTCGATGTCCTTCCACGGCGCGTCGTACCGCTTGGGCCCGATCAGGCTGAACACGTCACCCTCGCGGCCGTCCTCGCGTACCAGAGTCGCGGTGAGGCCCAGCCGGCGGCGGGCCTGGAGGTCCGCTGTGAACCGGAAGATCGGCGCGGGCAGCAGGTGCACCTCGTCGTAGACGACCAGGCCCCAGTCGCGGGCCCCGAAGAGGTCAAGGTGGGTGAACGCGCCGCCGCGCCGCGAGGTGAGCACCTGGTACGTGGCGATGGTGACCGGGCGGATCTCCTTGCGCTCGCCGGAGTACTCGCCGATCTCCTCCTCGGTCAGCGAGGTGCGGGCGATCAGCTCCCGCTTCCACTGCCGGCCGGCGACCGTGTTGGTGACCAGGATCAGTGTGGTCGCCTTCGCCTCGGCCATCGCCGCCGCGCCGACCAGGGTCTTTCCGGCGCCGCACGGCAGCACCACCACTCCCGACCCGCCGGCCCAGAACGCCTCCACGGCCTCCCGCTGGTACGAGCGCAGCGTCCACGGCTTGCGCCCGTCCTTGCCGGCCTCGGCCAGCTCGATCGGGTGCGCCTCACCGTCGACGTAACCGGCCAGGTCCTCCGCCGGCCAGCCCAGCTTGAGCAGCGCCTGCTTGAGCCGCCCACGCTCGGACGGGTGCACCCGGATGGTGTCGTCGTCGATCTTGTCGCCGAGCATCCCGGCGAGCTTCTTACTCTTGGCCACCTCGATCAGCACCAGCCGGTCCAGTGCGCGCAGCACCAGCCCGTACGCCGGGTCGTTGGCGAGCTGAAGCCGGCCGTACCGGTCCATCGTCTCGGCCACGTCCACCAGCAGCGCGTGCGGCACTGGGTAGCGGGAGTACTTGAGCAGCGAATCCACGACACCCTCGGCGTCGTGCCCCGCCGCGCGGGCGTTCCACAGACCCAGCGGCGTCAGCCGGTACGTGTGCACGTGCTCCGGCGAGCGTTCCAGCTCCGCGAACGGCGCGATCGCCATCCGGCAGGCCTGCGCGTCGGGGTGGTCGATCTCCAGCAGCAGGGTCTTGTCCGACTGCACGATCAGTGGTCCACCGCTCACGCCAGCGTCCTCTCCTCGGTTGGCCGACCCGCCGGAACGGGTCGCTTACCCGCTGCTGGCCGACCATCCAGTGTTGCACGATGCGGGACGGCGGAAGAAAGATGCTCACCGGGCGCAACCGTGATGGCACTCACGAACGTCTAGTAAAGGGACGACTGTCTGGGGAGGGCCCATGAAGCATGTCCGGATCACTTCCCGGCTGGTCGCCCTCGGGGTGGTCGTGCTGGTCGGCGCGGGAGCGTGCGCGTTCGATCCGCAGTCCGGCGGGAGTGGTGGCGGGGGAGCCGCCCCAGCCGGTGCGGCGGAACAGGCAACGGGGGCGGGCGACACGCCCGAGCCCGACCAGCACGGCCGGCCCACGCCGGCCTCGCCCACCCCGAAACCCTCCCGGAAACCCACGCCCAAGCCGACCCGCCCGGCACCCACCACGACCCCCGGCACCGGTACGCCGACCGTCGCCGGTTGCCCCCAGGGGCAGCACCAGCGGGCGGTGGAGACCCACCTGGCCCGGTTGGGCGGGTTCGGGGCCGTGACAGTTGACGGTCGGCAGTCCGCCGCCGACTGCGCGGCGATCAAGAAGTTCCAGAAGAGGTACGGCATTCGCCCCGTCGAGGGTCGCGCCGGACCAACCACCCTCGACGTCGCCCAGCGCCTCGCCACCACCGACACGACCCGCTGCAAGGCCGGCACCGGCACCACGTTCTGCGTGGACCTGACCCGGCAGACCGTCTGGGCGCTCCGCGGCGGCAAGGTGATCATGGCACCGACGGTGACCCGCACCGGCATGTCCGGCTACCGCACCCCGGCCGGCACGTACGCCGTCAACTACCGCAACCCCAAGGAATGGTCCAACCCGTACGAGGTGTGGCTGCCCTACTGGCAGCACTTCACCCAGGGGATGGGCTTCCACGAGACCACCACCTACCTGCACGAGAAGTCGATCGGCTCGCACGGTTGCGTCAACCTGCTGCACGCCGACGCCGTCCGGATGTGGGAGCTCGGCAAGGTCGGCACCCGGGTGGTGCTGATCGGCCGGCGCCCCGGCACCTGAGTGACACGGAGCGAATCGCGGCGATAACCCCCTGTCCGACCAGACTTTCGAGTGTCACCCTTGGAGTCCAGGGCCGGACCGGGCGGGGAGGCTGGGCATGACGGTCGACCGTGACGTGATCGCGGAGCACGAGCACGCACCACCCGACGAGGTGTCCCGAGCGACGGTGATCGCGTACGCCGTCGCGGCGACGCTCCTCCTCGGGTGGTTCCTCTTCGGCTGGCTGGTGCTGCAGCAGGGCTTCGTCGACTCGGTCGGGGAATCCGCCGGGGCCGGCTTCGCGCTGCTGCTGATCATCTCGGTGGTCGGCACCGTACGCCGCAGCCGCCGCTGACCGACGGCGCCCGCGCGGTGGCGCCATCGATCAGTCCGCCACCACCGCCGCAGTGATCCGGTGCAGGGCGAACGTGTGCAGCATCTCGGTCCGTTCGTCCTCGGCCCGCAGATAGCCGGCACCGATCGAGACCGGCTTGAGCAGACGTGACGCCGTCGCCCCGTGCGCGTCGACGTAACCCACCCAGACCAGCGCCTTGTCCCGGACCGCCTGCTGGAGCACCGCCAGGGCCTCGCTGTGGGTGTGCGCCGGCACCGGGCCGCCGCCCAACCCGGGCGCGCCGCCGCGCACCACCGCCGGCGCCCGTCGGGCGGCCCGCGCTGCCGCGTCGCCTCGCCGGATGTGCTCCACCACGCCGAGCAGCCGGGGCATGGGCAGCTTCGGGGCGGCCAGCGGGTCGATCGTCCGGGTGGTCACCGACACCCGGGGCGGGGCCCGCCGGATTCGCGGCCGGGCCAGCACCGTACTGCCGGTGCCGTCCTCCTGCACCGGGGCGTACCCCGCGTCGCGCAGCGCGCCCAGCAGCCGACCAACCTGGTACTGCGTACACAGCACCGTCGGCGCGAGCCGGCGCAGCGCCAACGACTCCAGCCGCCGGTCGGCCAACACCTCGCTGATCAGCGTCTCGTCGTCGCTGCGCAGGTACGCCCCGGCCAGGCCGACCCGCAGCCCGCCGTGCTTACGGGCCACGTCGTCGATCAAGTAGGTGAGCCCCTGCGGCACCGGGGTACGTGACCGACGCCGGAACACGTCGTGCAGGTCGTCGGCCGTGTAGCCGGAATCCAGGGCCCGCCGCACACTCGCCGTGGTCACCCGGTGCACGCTGGCCCCGCCGGCCGACTCCAGCTCGGTCATCGCCTCCAACTCGACGGCGAGCGCCGGCTCGGGTGGGCCGGGCACCACCACTGTCAGGTCGGCCTGCACCAGGAAGTGGTCGACAGGCGCGGGCAGCAGGGCGTCCAGCGCCCGCGCGGCACTGGACGGGTCGCCGCTCTCGACGTCGGCGTGCACACCCAGCGGGTCGTCACCCCGCTCGTCGGTCGACGTCAGGTCCCCCAACAGCAGCCGACCGTACGAGGTGAGCGCCCCCAACCCCGTCACGCCCAGCTGTGCGGCCTCGGCCAGCACCTCCCGGTGGGCGGCGTCCCGGCCCCGGCTGCGACGCGGAGCCCGCCAGTCCAGCAGCTCCTGCACCTCCTCGGGGGTGGGCGCCGTCGCCGGCTCCAGATCGGCGAGTACGCCGAGCACCGCCCGTCGGGTGGCCGGCACGCTGGCCCGTTCCGCCTCGGCGGAGAGCGCGGTGATCGGCCGGTCCCGGTCGTCACGGCGGCCCACCAGCCCCACCTGCCGGGTCATGGTCAGCCACGCTCGGGCGAGCTGCTCCCACCGTTGGGCCAGCGAAGCGGCCCGCCACACCTCGTACCCGCCGGTCGGCAGCACCTGCTGATCCGCCCCGTACCGGCCGGTGGTAGCACCGGGCATCTCCAGCTCACCGAGGAGCCCCGCCGCGTACGCGACCTCCAGCAACAGCGCTGTGGTCGGTTCGTCCAGCCCGGCGGTACGCGCCAACCGGCGCAGGTCCCGTACACCGATGCCACCCGAACGCAGCACCGGCGCGGGCTCGTCGCCGAGCTGCTCCAGCAGCCCTTCGGTGTGCCGGACCACCTCCATGCTCTGCCCGGCCCCGGCCGAGTCGACCGCCTTCGGCTCGCGCGGCGTGGCGGCCACCGGCGGTGGGCTGGTACGCAGCGGCCCGAGGGGGCCGCTGTCGCGGCGCAGCAGCAGGCCGACCTCGCGGGGCAGCTCCACAGTTCCGCTGGCAGTGGACGAGCCGGTCGTCGCCGGGACCAGCAGTCGGTTGTCGACGAGCCACCGCACCGGGGAGCCGGTCGGCGCGCCCCCGTTTGTCGGGTCGGAGAGGACCGGGTCCGCCGCGCCGAGCGGCGGCGCCTGCAACGCCCCCGGCGGCACGCTGCCCACCGGCGGGCCGGCCGCCAACCGGTCCAGGATCGCCCGGGCCGAGGGCGGGGCGGCGAGCACCGTCCGTCGGAGCTTCGCCGGGTCCGCGCAGAGCGCCGCAGTGCGCGGGTCCAGCTCCGCGGCCGGTCGGCCGAGCCCAGCGGGGTACGGGGAGACTTCGTCCACGGCGGGCAGCACCTGGAGCGCGTGCTCCGGGCCGTACAGCAGGAAGAGCGCACGCAGTCGGCCCACGGCGGCCCGGACGGCCGTCGGAGCCGGCGGTTGCGGCCCCGAGGTCGCCATCGCGAGCACTGTGTCGGTGGCAGTGGTGGCGTCGTCCGGGCTCCGGGTGAGGCGGGCGGCGTCGAGGATCTGGAGGGTGAACTGGTCCAGACCGTCCAGCGCGCGGGCCACGGAGACCCGGGACTGGGCTCGGATGGCCAGGGCGGAGACGTCGGCCGGCACGGGCACGACGAGGTCGGGCCGCAGCTGGAGGAGCGCGGCCAGTGACTCGTCGGGCAGCGACCGCAGGTGGTCGGCGAGTGAGGTGGTCATCGTCTTTCCACGCTAGCCCGGCACCGGGCTTCCGCGCCCCTCGGACGTCCGGTCGACTGGGAGTAGCCGGTACGTTTCTCGACATGCCCGCACTGACCGTCGGATTCGACCTCGACATGACCCTGGTGGACTCCCGCCCCGGCATCGCCGCGGCGTACCGGGCGCTGACCGCGAGGACCGGTGTGCCGGTCGACGCCGAGTTGGCGGTGTCCCGGCTCGGGCCGCCGCTGCGTACCGAGATCGCGCACTGGTTCCCGCCGGAGCAGGTCGAGTCGGCCGTGCGGGTGTATCGCGAGCTGTACCCGGCGTACGCGATCACCCCGACGCTCCTGCTGCCCGGTGCGGGAGACGCCATCGAGGCGATCCGTACGCGGGGTGGCCGGGTGCTGGTCGTCACGTCCAAGATCGGCCGGCTGGCCCGGTTGCACCTGGACCACCTCGGTCTCGCTGTCGACGAGTTGGCCGGCGACCTGTTCGCCGAGCAGAAGGCGACCGCTCTGCGGGAGCACGGCGCGACCCACTACGTCGGTGATCATGTCGCGGACATGGTGGCGGCCGCAGCGGCCGGGGTGCCCGGCATCGGTGTGGCAACCGGTCCGTGCTCCGCCGATGAGCTGCGCGCGGCCGGGGCGGAAGTGGTGCTGGACGAGCTCACCGAATTCCCAGCGGCGCTCGACCGGATGATCCAGCTAGCCTTGGAGCAGTAGCGGCTCAAGTGAAGCAGGGGTTTTCAGGTGCCTACGGGTCGAGTGAAGTGGTACGACACGGCCAAGGGATACGGCTTCGTCACGAGTGACGAGGGCGGCGACGTGTTCCTGCCCAAGGGGGCGCTGCCGGCGGGTGTCACCGACCTCAAGGGTGGCCAGCGGGTCGACTTCAGCGTGGTGGACAGCCGCCGGGGCGCGCAGGCCATGGGGGTCAAGCTGCTGGACGCGCCGCCGTCGATGTCGGAGCTGCGCCGCAGGCCGGCCGAGGAGCTGCACGGCCTGGTCGAAGACATGATCAAGGTGCTGGAGGCGAAGGTCCAGCCGGACCTGCGCCGGGGTCGGTACCCGGACAAGAAGTCCGCGCAGAAGATCGCTCAGCTGGTCCACGCGGTGGCCCGCGAGCTGGAGGTCTGAGGCACCAGGCCGGCGGTGGCGGCCCGGTCGAGCAGTGCCGCCACCGCGGCGAAACCGGCCTCGCCCAGGTCTGCGGTGAACTCGTTGACGTAGAGGCCGATGTGCCGGTCGACCACGTCGAGCTCCATCTCCTGGGCGTGCGCCAGCACGTACTCCCGGCTGGCCGCCGGGTCCGCCCAGGCCTGCCGGACCGACTCGCGGACCCAGCCGGCCGCGGCCTCCGGGTCGACCGCCCCGCGTCGGGCCAGGATCGCGCCGAGGGGGATGGGCAGGCCGGTGTCTGCCTCCCACCATTCGCCGAGGTCGACAAGCGCGCTCAGGCCGTGCCGGTGGTAGGTGAACCGGGCCTCGTGGATGACCAGCCCAGCGTCGTAGCGCCCAGCCGCCACGCCCGGCATGATCTCGTGGAACGGAACCACCTCGATCCGGGCCGGCGGTCGCCCGGCCGACCAGAGCCGGAACAACAGGTACGCGGTGGTCCGGTCGCCCGGCACCGCCACCGTGGCGCCGGTCAGGTCGGTGCGGTCCGGCCCGCCGTCACTGTCGCCCCGGGTGAGCACCAGCGGACCGCAGCCGCGACCGAGGGCGCCGCCGCAGGGCAGCAGG
Source organism: Micromonospora sp. NPDC048842 (assembly GCF_040649935.1). Lineage (NCBI taxonomy): Bacteria > Bacillati > Actinomycetota > Actinomycetes > Micromonosporales > Micromonosporaceae > Micromonospora > Micromonospora sp. NPDC048842. The sequence continues at coordinate 44,886 of NZ_JBEZGK010000020.1, forward strand.
TGGTAGTCGTCGAGCAGCCAGGGCAGCGCCGCGAAGCTCACCTTCACCAGGTCGAACGCACCCCGCTCGGCCGCCGTGTTGGTGACGTCCACGTCCGCATACGTCACCTCGACCGGCGGCGCGCCGGGCACCCGCCCGTGCACCAGCGCGTGGAAGACGAACGTGTCGTTGGGGCAGGGCGAGATCGCCAGGGAGAGCGCCACACCCTCACGGTAGCCCCGCCCTCCGCCCGGGCTCTGTGCCCACCCCACGACTGTGATCCGCGTCCGTGCCGCGCAGCCTTGGATCTGCGGCTGTGATCTGCGGCTGTGATCTGCGGCGGGGCGGCCGTACGAGCTGCGGCGGACGGCGCCGGTTGGAACAACGCGTGGAATCGACTGGTCGAGCAGGGTGGGGCACCCATCCCGGTCTCCCTTTGGAGCTGATGTCGTAAACGAATCGCCGGGAGTCGCGACAATGGCCCGGCGCTGGAGCAAGGGTGCTAGCTCAGAGCCCAACCCCAGCCCCAACTCCCGGCCCCAACCCCCGGCCCCAACCCCCGGCCCCAACCCCCGGCCCCAACCCCCGGCACCGGCACCGGCCCCAGCCCCGGGCCCGGCTGCGGCCCCAGCCCCGGGCCCGACCCCAGCCCCGGCCCCAGCCCCGACCCCAGCCCCAGCCCCGGCCCGGCCCTGGTTGCCCGGGGCCCCGAGACGGTGGTGATGCCGCAAACGATTCAGCTCCAAAGGGGTCGAGGGAGTAGGTCATCCACCGGTCGGCGAGGTTGTCCACAGCGTTATCCACAGCTCGGCGCAGGGTGTTGATAGCTCGCTGACCAGCCGGGAACATCGCCTGTGACCGAGGCGAGTGACCACACCGACGAGGCCGGCGGAGCCGATCTCGGGCAGGCGCTCCGCGCGCTGCGTCGGCGGGCCGATCTGAGTCAGCGGCAGTTGGCCGAGAAATCCGGGGTGCCGCAGCCGACGCTTGCCCGAATCGAGTCGGGGCGGGCGCTCGATCCCCGATTCCGGACAGTGGAACGCCTCGTCCAGGCGGCGGGTGGGACGTTGGCCGTTGGCGTCCCACCATCCATCTCCGGCGTCACCGAACTCACGCCGGTTCCGCACGACGACATGCGCGACGAGGCGGGCCGCCGATACCCGGCTCACCTGGACGTCTGGCCGGTCCACGAGCCTCGGGACTGGCCCGGTGCCTGGTGGGCGGAGTGGTACCGGTTGCCACCCGAGCGGTATCCGCTCCCGCTGCCACCGGCCGCGTACGAGCTGAACCGGCGCTATCGCGACAATCGGCGCTGGGCTGCCGAGGTCCGGCGGACTGCGCAGGTGCGTCGGGTGATCAGTAGCGACCTGCCGGCCACCTGCTGGCGATATGTTGCCGAGCTTCCCGACGGCAAGCTGGTTGGTGAGCTGCGGGCCCATGAGCGGAGCCCATTCCTGGAGTACGGAGAGTGGCATCCGCACCTGCCGGAGCGGGAGATGGTGCTCGACGGCGTGCTTGTCGACGCCCGGTACCGGCGGTTGGGGCTCGGGCGTCGGCTGGTCACCGCGCTGGTGACCGGGATGCGCGAGGCGGGCATCGACAACGCGGCGGCTATCGCCGAGGGATCCGGCACCGACCTGCTGCGCGCGTGCGGCTTCGAGGCCGAGGCACGCCGCCCCACCGCACTGCGCCTGGGCCACCCGGGCAAACGCTACTTCTCCTGACCGTCGTCCGTTCAGCGCAGCGCCGGGTCAGCGCAGCGCCGGGTCAGCGCAGCGCCGGGGCTGCCGCGGTCAGGGCGGCCAGGGCTTCGCGCAGCCGCCAGGCGTCCCGGTCGCGGGGGCCGATCGGGTTGGAGATGGTGCGCAGTTCGGCGAAGGGAACCCCGGCCTGCGCTGCGGCGACCGCCACGCCGTACCCCTCCATGGCTTCGGCGACCGCTTCCGGATGCCTCCGGCGCAGCTCGTCGGTGCTGGCCGTGGTGCCGGTGACGGTGCTGACAGTGAGCACCGGGCCGGCCGTGGCCGTCGGCAGGGCCGCTCGCAGTGCCGCCAGCAGACCCGGGTCCGTCGGAACCCTGCTACCCGCACCGAGGAGCGCGGGCGGCATGCCCAACTCGTCGACCGGTATGAAGCCGTCGGGCGACTCGGCGCCCAGGTCGGCGGCGATGCTGGCGGTGCCGAGCACCGTGTCGCCGACCTCGGCCCGCCCGGTGAAGCCGCCGGCCACGCCGGCGCTGACGACAGCACGGTACGGGCGGCCGGCGGCCTCGGCCAGCGCCAGCAGCCGGGCGGTGGCGGCACCGGCGACGGCCGGACCCACACCGATCGGGGTGACCGTCACGGTGGGGTCGGTCAGCCCGGCGCGGACCGCGTCCGCCTCGGCAGGAACCGCAGTCACCACCAGCAGACCGGTCACGAGAGTGAGCCGGGGGACTCGCGGCGGGTTTCGTCGTCGGCCCCGCCACCCGGGCCGCCAACTGCCGACGACGGGCGGTAGATGTGGTAGCCCGGCGGGGCGAGGCTCGGGTCGTCGTACTGCGGTGAGCTGGTCTGGGCCGGCGCCGGTGAGGTCGGTGTGGGGTCCCCGGGCTCGTCCGCCGGCTCGTCCTCGGTCAGTTCGTCGTCACCGAGCGGTCGGCCGGCAAGCTTCTCGCCGCGCAGCCGGGCCGCGGCCAGCACACCCCGGATCGCGGCCAGTACGCCGACCCCGGCGGCCACGGCGATGCCCATCCTGCCATCGAACGGCACCAGCCCGAGCCCGCCGCCGGCGACGAAGGCGAGCATCAGCACCGTCTCCGAGTGGGCGAAGGAACTGGCCCGTAACCGTTCCGGGATGCGCTCCTGGATCGAGGCGTCCACGGCCAGCTTCGCTATCCCGCTGGCCAGCGCGGCGACCAGGCAGAGCAGGGCGACCATCAGCAGCGAGAACTGGATGACGGCGAGCACCGCCACCCCGGCCACGATGATCATGCTGCTGGACTGGATGGCGGTCGGCCGGTGGATGCGCAGTCGGGTGCCGATGGCGGTGGCCAGGAAGGTGCCGACCGCGAGCGCGCCGCCGACCACGCCCAACGCCCACTCGGCGCCCAGATCCCGGCCGAACACGACTGTGGTCAGGTCGCCCTTCTTGATCGCGAAGGCGAGGAAGAGCAGCAGGAAGCCGTAGAGCGCGCGTAGTGTCGCCGCGCCGATCAGGGTGGCGATCACCAGCCGGCCGGACGGTCGGCCCCGGCCCAACGGCCGGTCGCCACGGCGGCGGCCCAGCGCGCGCAGGGGCCGGGGGACCCGCTCCGGTGGCTCCGAGTCGGCCTTCGGCGGCAGCCGCAGCGAGATCACCATGCCGACCAGGAAGATCAGCGATGCGACCCGTAGCGGCCACTGCGGCCCGAACCAGAACGCGGCCAACCCGATCGGTGCCACCAGCGCACCCGCGACGGTGCCGTAGACGCTGGCCCGGGCACCTACCTGGGACAGGCCGAGCCCTTCCGGCAGCAATCGGGGCACCGCCGCGGAGCGGGCCACGCCGTACGCCCGGGAGAGCGCGAGCACCCCGAACGCGGCCGGGTAGAGCCCGAAGCCGTGGATGTAGTCGGAGATCAACCAGGCCAGGAAGGCGCGGCCGAGCATCGTCGCGGCCAGGGCGTACCGCCGGCCGTGCCGGAAGTGGTCCAGCAGCGGGCCCACCACCGGGGCGAGCATCGCGAACGGCACCATGGTCACCAGCAGGTAGAGCGCGACCTTGCTGCGGGCCTCGCCGAGGGGCACGTTGAAGAAGATCGTGCCGGCCAGACCGATGGCGATCAGGGTGTCACCGGCGCAGGAGAGCGCGTGCAGGTCGAACAGGCGAACCATGCCGACCTCGCCGCCGGCACCCCGGGCGCGGGCCCGACCGGCTCGGCGGGTCACCCAGCGGCCGCTGCCCACCGAACCACGCAACAGCAGACGGATGGCGCGAATGCCGGTGCCGACGGTCCGCCCGAGGACGGAACGCCCGGAGCGGGAGTACGACGGCATGTGCACCATCCTCGCCCATCTGATCCGGGTACGCCGCACCACCGCTGGGAAAGGTTCCCCGGGAGTCCCTGTCACCCCTGCGAGGCGCATGGGGAACAATGGTCTGGTGACCAGGCCCGCCTCCACCCGTGCCGCCCGTCTCGACCAGGTCTGCGCCGCCGCCGTCGAGGTGGCCCGCGCTGGCATCACCGAGGTGGACGCCGACGATGTCGGCGACCACCTGCAGGTCGTTGCCGAGGGCGATCGGCTGGTCACCCACTACTTCGAATGTCGCCTCGCCGGCTACAACGGCTGGCGCTGGGCGGTCACCGTCACCCGGGTGCCGCGCAGCAAGACGGTGACCATCTGCGAGACGGTGTTGCTGCCCGGCCCGGACGCACTGCTCGCGCCCGGCTGGCTGCCCTGGCAGGAGCGGCTCAAGCCGGGCGACCTGGGGCCGGGTGACCTGCTCCCGACCTCGCCCGACGACGATCGACTGGTCCCCGGTTACCTGCTCTCCGACGACCCGGCGGTCGAGGAGACGGCATGGGAGTTGGGCCTCGGGCGGGCCCGCGTGCTCTCCCGGGAGGGCCGCATCGACACGGCGCAGCGCTGGTACGAAGGTGACCACGGCCCCGCCGCGGCCATCTCGTCCGCCGCTCCGTCCGCCGCCCGCTGCGGCACCTGCGGGTTCTACCTGCCGCTGGCCGGTGCGATGCGGCAGGCATTCGGGGCGTGCGGCAACTTCTACGCCCCCGACGACGGGCGGGTGGTGAGCGCCGACCACGGTTGCGGCGCCCACTCCGAGACGTTGATCGAGGCGGCCGAGACCGCCGTCGACGAGCTGCCCACTGTGTACGACGACAGCGCGGTGGAGGCCATGTCGGTCAGCCGGGCGCCGGGCTCGGTGGAGGCCGCTGAGCCGGCGGAGCCGTACGGCCACTCCTGATCGTCCGCGCCGGAGTGCGTCCGGGCGCGGCCAGCTCACCTCGCCCGGCGGCGTCGTCTGTTGGCGTCGTGCCGCATCATCACGGCGAGGCCCGGGAAACCCCACAGGAAACCGGCGAGGCAGGTCCAGAGCCAGTTCTGGTGACCGTGGTCGGTCAGCCAGCCCCGGAAGAAGATCAGCAGGACCAGCCCGGCCACCGCCCACGCGATCAACCCGGCGAGGGCGAACGGCACCATCGGCGGATCCAGTGGTGCGGGCCGCGGTGGCTGCTCGTTCGGCATTCGGCAAGCGTACGGGATCTACTTCCCCTGCCCACCGACGATCTGGGACGATGCGCGCGACAACTGGAAGATCACCTGCGAGGACCTGATGGCAGTAGCGCCGCCCGAGAACGGCACACCTCCCAACCCCGCTCATCCGCGTAACGGTTTCGACCGTTTCTTCGAGATCTCCGCCCGTGGCTCGACGGTGAGCCGTGAGGTACGCGGTGGCCTGGCGACCTTCTTCACGATGGCGTACATCGTGGTGCTCAACCCGCTGATCCTGGGCGGCGCAGTCGACGGTGACGGCAAGAGCCTTCCGATTCCCGCGCTGGCTGCCGCGACCGCGCTGGTCGCCGGCCTGATGACCATCCTGATGGGTGTGGTTGGCCGGTTCCCGCTGGCGCTCGCCGCCGGCCTGGGTGTCAACGCCCTGGTGGCGTACGAGATCGCACCCGAGATGACCTGGGCAGATGCGATGGGCCTGGTGGTGATCGAGGGTCTGATCATCGCGGTGCTGGTGCTGACCGGTCTGCGGACCGCTGTGTTCCGCTCGGTGCCGACCCAGATGAAGAGCGCGATCGGGGTCGGCATCGGTCTGTTCCTGACCATCATCGGCCTGGTGGACGCCGGCTTCGTCCGGCGCATCCCGGATGATGCCAACACCACGGTTCCGGTCGGCCTGGGCATCGGCGGCAAGCTGGTGAGCTGGCCGATGCTGGTCTTCGTGGTGGGCCTGCTGATCACGCTGGTGCTGGTGGTCCGTCGGGTGAAGGGCGCGATCCTGATCGGCATCCTCGCCTCGACGGTGCTCGCGGTGATCGTGGAGGCGGTCGGCAACATCGGCCCGTCGTTCGTCAACGGTCAGCCCAACCCGAAGGGTTGGTCGCTGAACGTGCCGGAGCTGCCGAAGTCGGTGGTCGACCTGCCGGACCTGTCGCTGCTCGGCAAGTTCAACGTGCTGGACTCGTGGGGCCGGGCCGGTTGGCTTGTCGTGCTGATGTTCATCTTCACGCTGTTGATCACGGACTTCTTCGACACCATGGGCACGATGGTCGCGGTCGGCCAGGAAGGTGGCCTGCTCGACGAGCAGGGCACCCCGCCGAAGGCCAAGGAGATCCTGCTTGTCGACTCGATCGCGGCGGCGGCCGGCGGTGCGGCCAGCACCTCCAGCAACACGTCGTACATCGAAAGCGCCGCCGGTGTCGCGGAGGGTGCGCGGACCGGCGTGGCCAACCTGGTCACCGGCGCGCTCTTCCTGCTTGCGATGTTCCTGGCGCCGCTGGTCGTGATCGTGCCGTTCGAGGCGGCGTCGACGGCCCTGGTGGTGGTCGGGTTCCTGATGATGACAGCGGTGCGGACGATCGACTGGTCCGACTACGAGATCGCCATTCCGGCGTTCCTCACCATTGTGTTGATGCCGTTCACCTACTCGATCTCCAACGGGATCGGCGCTGGTCTGATCACCTTCGTGGTGGTCAAGCTGGCGCGGGGCAAGGCCCGGGAGATCCACCCGTTGCTGTACGGGGTGGCCGCGCTCTTCGTGCTGTACTTCCTGCGTGGGCCGATCGAGTCCCTGGTGCTGTGAGCGCGTCCGGGCGGGGAGTCGATCGGGATTCCCCGCCCGTACCATCTGAATCCCCTCGTGAGCCTGGTCATAACGGATGTCGTTAGCCATGCTCATTAGTTAAGCTAACTACTGTGACGGAGCGGACGGTGACGGCGGAACGCGTGCCACCGGCGCAGCTGGCTCCCCAGCTGCGTGATGCGATCACCCGACTCAACCGGCGGGTCCGACAGGCCCGGCCGGTCGGCGATCTCACGGTCACCCAGGTCTCCGCGCTCACCAGCCTGCGGCTGGCGGGCGCGATGACACCCCGGGAACTGGCCGACGTTGAGCGGGTGCAGCCGCCGACGATGACCAAGATCGTCGGAAAGTTGGAGGACCGCGGCCTCGTGCGGCGGACACCCCATCCGACCGACGGGCGGCAGGTCATCCTCGCGGCGACCGAGGGAGGACAGGCCGTGCTCGACCAGTTCGAGCGGGCCCGCGACGAGTGGCTGGCCCACCGGCTGGCCGCACTCGACGAGGACGAACGGGAGACCCTGCAGAGGGCCGCCGAGATTCTTCAGCAGCTCGCTCGCGCCTGAGCCGCGCCCGCGCCACCGGGTCCGTGCCGTCACGTGTCGATGACGCGTACGTCCGGAGGAGGCGCACCAAGAGTGCAGGCGAAGCTGAGCACGATGTTCCAGTCCCTACAGGTCCGCAACTACCGCCTCTTCGCATCCGGGCAGCTGATCAAGTTGATCGGCGTCTGGATGATGTTCATCGCCCAGGACTGGCTCGTCCTCGAGCTCTCCAACAACTCGGCGACCGCGCTCGGCGTGGTCACCGCCTGCCAGTTCACCCCGGTGCTCCTGCTCACCCTGCTCTCCGGCCGGCTCGCCGACCGGTACGACAAGCGGGTGCTGCTCTTCGCCGCCAACGCCTTCTGGAGCCTGCTGGCGCTCGGCATGGCGGTGCTGGTCCTCACCGACCTGGTGCAGCTCTGGCACGTCTTCGCCTTCGCCGCGTTGCTCGGCACGGCCAACGCGGTGGAGACCCCGGTCCGGCAGGCGTTCGTCTCCGAACTGGTCGGCACGCCGCTGCTGCCCAACGCGCTGTCGCTGAACGCCGCCGTGTTCAACTCCGCCCGGATCGTCGGCCCGGCCGTGGCCGGCCTGGCCATCGCCGCGTTCGACGTGGGCCCGGTCTTCCTCTTCACCGCCCTCAGCTCGGTCGCGCCCCTGGTCAACGTCGTCCGGATGCGGACGACCGAGCTGCACCGCGACGCCCTGCTGCCCCGCGACGAGCGGGCGTCCGCCCGGGTCGTCGACGGGCTGCGGTACGTGTGGCGCCGCCCCGACCTGCTGCTGCCGATGGCGATCATGTCGGTGATCGGCATGTCGCTGTTCAACTTCCAGCTCACCCTGGCCGCGTTGGCGAAGACGGTCTTCCACACCGGTGCCGCCTCCTTCGGCCTGTTCAGCACTGCGCTGGCCGTCGGCGCGCTCGGCGGCGCGCTCAGCGGCACCGGTCGGCGTAGCCGCCCGTCTGTGTGGCTGGTGCTCGGCGCGGCGATCGCCTGCGCAAGCTTCGGCACCCTGGTCGGCCTCTCCTCGGCGTACTGGCTGGTGGTGGCGCTGCTGGTGCCGACCGGCTTCTGCATGGTCTTCTTCGCCCAGGCAGCCAACCAGCGGATCCAGATGGGCGTCGACGCGGCCTTCCGGGGACGGGTGATGGCCCTGTGGGTGCTGGTGTTCCTGGGCACCAACCCGGTCGGCGCGCCGCTGATCGGCTGGGTCGCGGAGCACTACGGTGCCGGTGCCAGCATCTGGATGGGTGGGCTCATCTCGCTGGCCGCCGCGCTGGTCGCCCTCACCTGGCAGCTGCGCCACTCCGGTGCCCGGCTGCGGTTCCGGGTGCTGCCGATGCCCCGCTTCTACGTCACCTCCACCGACTGCTGAGGTTTACCGCCGGCGCCGGCCGCGTCCGGTTGCGCGGATGCGGCCAAACCGCTGGCGGGGTGGCACGGTGGGGCTTAGCGTCGATACGTGGGAGTCGGACGCGCGCTGATGCTGGCCCTGGCGTTCCTCGCCGTGGCCACGCTGCCGGCAGCGTTCGCCCTGCTCTTCTGCTACGACGAGATCCTCGACCGGGTGGTCTGCGGCTGGTCCGAGTGGCGTGACCGGCGCCGGGAGAGGCGCACGATCGCCCGTCTCGACCGGGCCATCGAAGCCGACGCGCTGACCCGGGACATCGACCTCAGCGAGTTCGACAGCGCTGACCGCCGGCCGCTGGAGCAGCTCGCCGCCGACCTGCGCCGTCTCGGCGGTCAGCGGGTCGGCGGCAGCGGTCGCTCGATGGTCTGGCACAGCGCACTGCTGCAGGCGTACGACGACCGGCTTCGCCTCGCCTGCCGCGCGCTCGGCATCGCCGAGCACCTCGCCGAGCTCGAGGGCGTCGACCAGGAGATCGAGCGGGTCCGGGTGGAGGGCGTGCTGCATGCCGCCGGGCTGGCCCTTCCGGCGGCCCGAGCCGGGCTTCGGCAGCGGCACCGCTGAGCGGACGCACGCTGTGCGACTCTTCGTCGCGGTCCGCCCGTCCGTCGAGGCCGTCAACCATCTCGCCGCACAGGTCGCGCGTCTGCGCGTCGCTGCGGCGGCCGCCGCCGGCGTCAGTGTCCGCCTCGCCGACCCGGCCGACCTGCACCTCACAGTGGCGTTCCTCGGTGCGGTCGAGTCTGCCCGGTTGGTCGAGGTGGACAGTGCGCTCGGCTTGGCCGTCGAGCGGTTCCGGAACGGCCGGGACGCCGTGCCCCGGTTGAGTCTCGGCGGTGGCGGCCGGTTCGGCCGGGGCCGATCCACAGTGCTCTGGGTGGACCTGCGGGGGGAGGTCGAGGCGTTGCACGTGCTTGCCGGGCTGATTCGGTACCGGCTGAGTTACGGCCGGCTGCCGTACGACGAGAGGCCGTTTCGGCCGCACCTGACCGTCGCCCGGCCCGGCGACCGGATGGACCCGGCCGACGTCGAGGCCGACCGGGTCGGCCTGGACGGGTACGAAGGGCCATCGTGGCCGGCATCGGAGCTGCTGCTGGTGCGCAGCCACCTCGGCGGCCGACCACGCTACGAACGGATAGCCGCCTGGTCGCTGTGACCCGGCGGCACGTGGCTGGTCGCGCTGGACGGCCTGCTGCGAAGAACCTCGCGGGCCTGTTCGGCGGCACGGGTGATGCTCTCGCTGATGAAGTCGAGGAAGCGGGCGATGTTCTCCAGACGAACGGCGGCTGGGGTGTGCGCGCCGAGGAGGGCGACACCCTGGCGTGCGGTAGCGACGAGATGGTCATTGGCCCGAGCGCTGGCGATCGTCGCCTGGAAGAAGAGTTCGTCGTCGACGACGTAGCGGTCGCGGCGGCGATCGTCGCGTTCGCGGCGGACGAGGCTCTGGCTCTCCAGGAAGGTGATCGCCTTGGAGATCGACGCCGGGCTGACCTGGAGGCGCTGGGCGAGCTCGGACGCGGTGAGACTGCCCGAGTCGGTGAGGAACAAATTGGCCAACACTCGGGCCCCCATCTTGTTCAGACCGGAGGCCATGAGGACTGTGGTGAACACCTCCTCGTAGTCGGCCATGGCCTGGGCGTCGCGTCCGTCTGGTCGATGGGCAGCCTCGGCGCCACGTGAGGGGGCGGGCTTGCGCCGGTGGGCGCGGCGCTCGGTCGCGTGGTGGGCCAGATCGGCGCGGTAGCCGGTGGGGCCGCCGTTGCGCATCACCTCGCGCGTCACGGTCGAGGTGGGGCGGTGGAGGCGTCGGGCGATCTCGGCGTAGGGGAGGCTGTCGGCCAGCCCCAGCGCGATCTGCTGGCGCTCCTGCTGGGTGAGCCTGCCTCCTGGCATCGCGATCTCCCTCGTGGTCCCCGTAGGGCGGCGGCCCCAGACCCCGCCACCATAGCGTTAACCCACACATCAATGCAACGACGACAGGGAATGCGTTGCGTTAGGTTCAGGGCGGTTGCAACAATCCCATCGCTATGAACAGCCAGAACGCTGTCCTGCTGCAACAGGATTGTTGCAAAAACTGGAAAGCAACGTAGCGTTTCCCACATCGGAAACAAGCGCCGACCTGGGAGAGCACGATGCAGACGTTCGACACCCCCGCCCCCATCTCCGCCGTCCTGGACATCCCCGCCGGACGCATCCAGCTCATCGCCGCGGACCGCGCCGACACCACAGTCGAGGTCCTCCCGGCCGACCCCGCCAAGAGCAGCGACACCACTGCCGCCGACCAGACCACAGTCGCCTACGCCGACGGCGTCCTGCGAATCACCACCGCACGTCCCATCAACAAGCCCTTCGGCCCCTCCGGCTCCCTGGAGGTCACCGTCCGGGTGCCCGCCGACTCCCGTATCGAGGCCAGGGCCGCCAGCGCCGAGCTGCGGGGCGTCGGCCGCCTCGGCGACGTCACAGTCGACGGGGCGTACCGGCAGATCAAGATTGACGAGGCCGCCAGCGTTCGCCTCACCGCCATCGACGGTGACGTCGAGATCGGGCGGCTCAACGGACCCGCCGAGATCAGCACCGCCCGAGGCGACATCACTGTCGCCGAGGCCGTGCGTGGCACTGTCGTCCTCCGCACCCAGTCCGGCGACATCTCGGTCGCGGCGGCGGCCGGCGTCTCGGCCGCACTGGACGCCGGCACCGGCCACGGCCGCGTCAGCAACGCCCTCAAGAACGACGGCACCCTCGAGCTCGACATCCACGCCAGCACCATGCAGGGCGACATCATCGCCCGCAGCCTCTGAAAAGGACGGATCGAGATGACGAACAACAGCGTGTCCTCGGCCAGTTCGGCGTGGACCGGCATGGTGCCGGTCGACGACACGGCCCTGGCCGTCACCGACACCGGCGGCCCCGGCATCCCAGTGGTCTACCTCAACGGCCAGTTCGCCACCCAGGGCTATTGGCGGCGGGTCATCACCGAGCTGGGCACCGAATTCCGGCACATCACCTACGACGAGCGGGCCCGTGGCAGGAAGTCGAAGCGATCAGCCGACTACTCGTTCGAAGCGGCAGTCCGGGACGTCGACGCCGTTCTCGCAGCTCGGGGGGTGGCCCGGGCGGTGCTGGTGGGCTGGTCCTACGGAGCGGTGGTCGGGGCGCACTGGGCCAACCGGAACCCGGAACGGGCCCTGGGCGCGGTCCTGGTCGACGGTGCGTTCCCGCACGACTGGCTCGACGAGGCCATGGCGCAGCGGATCCGCAAGATGTTCCGACGGATGAACCTGTTCATGCCGCTGCTGCGCCCGACCGGCCTGACCCCACGGATGAACGCCGGCCAGATGGCGGACAGCAACATCGAACTGGGCGAACTCTCCCGCGAGCGCGAACTCGGCCCGGTGCTGGACACCATCACCGTCCCGGTTCGGTACGTGGTCGCCTCGGGAACATCCCTCGGCAGTCGCGGGGACGAACAGGAGCAGATCCGCGCCAGCCTCGACACGGTGACCGCCCGCAACCCGCACATCACCATCGGGGCGAAGGTCGCCAGCAACCACGGTGCGATCCTCAAGAAGGACTTCCGCGCCGTCGCCGAGGCCGTACGCGGGGTCGCCGCCCCTCATCGCGAAGACGCCGGAGACATTCGGTGAGATCCGAACGCGCGCGTTGACGGGTGACGCGAGGTCACCCGTCAACGCCCAGCGTCAGGAAGATTCGCGGGCGGCCGGGCCGCTGCCGAAGAGCACGTCGTCCCAACTCGGCAACCGCTTGCGCGGCTTGCCGTTGGCGTCGGTGGACTCGCCGCCGGCGGCCGCCGCGGCGCCCGTCCGGCGGGGCCGCAGCACCGCCAGCGACGGCACGGCCGGGACCTCCTTGGGCGCGTCCGAATCGTCGTCGAAGGCCGAACCCTGGCCACCGCCGAGCAGCGCGGCGGCACCCCCACCGACCGGCCGCTGCCGGGGCGCGTCCGACCCGGCCAGGGCAGCCGGGGTACGCGGCTCCAGCCCGCGACCCGACGAGGCGCCGAGCGGGCGGTCCAGGGAGGCGAGCAGGGCGTCACGGCCGGCCCGGATCGGATCACGGCCAGGACGCGGGTGCTCGGACGCCGCCGGCAACCCGTGCCCGCCACGACTCGGCTCACCACGCGACGGACCAGGCAGGGCATGCCCGCCGCGCTCCGGTGCCGGCTCCTGGCCGAGGATCGGCGTGGGTCGCTCGGCGCACAGGTACTGCGCCATGTCGTCGTGCGGGGCGACCGACTGCCGGGTCTTGTCCAGATCCCAGATGGCCTGAGCGGTGGCCTTGCCCGACGGCCAGGTGGCGATGATCCGCCAGGTGCCGTCGTCACGCCGGTACGCGTCCCAGGAGATCTTCTCGGTGTCGATGCCGTGCTGGCTCAGCCGACCGTTCACCACCTCGGCGAGCGGGGTGGGCTTCTCCGCGCCCTTGAGGCGGGTGCGGCGGGCGTGCTGGGCGAGCATCGCCCGCTCCTGCAACACCGGGCCGGCGTAGCGCAGCACCCGGTCGACAGGCACCCCGGCGATCCGGGCGACATCCTCAGCGGACTCACCGGAGCGGATGCGGGCCTGAATGTCCCGAGGAGACAGTGACGGAACCGGGTCGGCCGCGGTCGGCGCCACAGCGAGCGGCGGCGCACCGGGCTCGGCGTGCAGCGCACCGGAGATCCGTTCGTCGATCGGCAGGGCGAGCAGCCGCCCGACCTCGTCGGCGAGAACCAGGGCATGGCCGTCCTCGGAGAGGGCGACGAAGCGTACTGGGCGCATAGCGTTGCCTCCGTCCCGCTTCGCTGGCCGCACGCCACGAGTCGGCCACCCAGGCGTCTCGGACCACCGTACGCGCATCTGCCTCGGGGTGGGGGAAGCGACACCCCGCATGTCGTGACTGAGCTGCGGCGATGATCACGGTCGGTGTCCGTGGAAGCCCCAACGGACACCGACCGTGACCGAACGTCAGAGTCGCTCGACCACGTAGTCGATGGACGCGGTGAGCGCCTCGACATCGGCCGGCTCGACGGCCGGGAACAGCGCCACCCGCAGCTGGTTGCGACCGAGCTTGCGGTAGGGCTCAGTGTCCACGATGCCGTTGGCGCGCAGCGCCTTGGCGATCGCCGTGGCGTCCACCCCGTCGGCGAAGTCGATGGTGGCGACGACGTTGGAGCGCAGCGCCGGGTCGGTGACGAACGGGGTGGCCACGCTGGACCGCTCGGCCCAGCCGTAGACAGCGGCGGCGCTCTCGGCGGTGCGCTTCGCCGCCCAGGACAGGCCACCCTGCGCGTTCATCCAGTCGGTCTGCTCGGCGGCCAGGAAGATGGTGGCCAGCGCCGGGGTGTTGTAGGTCTGCTCCAGCCGCGAGTTGTCGATCGCGGTGACCAGGTCGAGGAAGGCGGGGATGTAGCGCCCGGACGCCTTGATCTCGGCGGCCCGGTCCAGTGCGGCCGGAGACATCAGAGCCAGCCAGAGACCGCCGTCGGAGCCGAAGCACTTCTGCGGGGCGAAGTAGTAGACGTCGGTCTCGCCGACGTTGACCTCCAGGCCACCCGCACCGGAGGTCGCGTCGACCAGCAGCAGCGAGCCCTCGTCGGCACCGGCCACCCGGCTGATCGGGACGGCCACACCGGTCGAGGTCTCGTTCTGCGGGGTCGCGTACGCGTCCACGCCGGACTCGGCGACCAGGGTCGGCGCGCTGCCCGCGTCGGACTTGCGGACGGTCGGCTCACCGAGGAACGGGGCGTCCTTGACCGACTTGGCGAACTTGGCGCCGAACTCGCCGAAGCTGGCGAACTGGGCCCGGTCGCGAATCAGGCCGAAGGTGGCGACCTCCCAGAACGCGGTGGTGCCGCCGTTGCCGATGACCACCTCGTAGCCCTCGGGCAGCGAGAAGAACTCGGCGATGCCGGAGCGCAGCCGGGCCACCTGGTCACGGACCGTCTTCTGCCGGTGCGAGGTGCCGAGGTAGGTGGTCGCGACCTCGGCGAGAGCGGACACCGCCGCCGGGCGGACCTTGGACGGGCCGCAGCCGAAGCGTCCATCGGCGGGCTTGATCTCATCGGGAATCCGGATGATCGGTGCGTCAGCCACGGTCTTGAAGATCCTTCCGCAAGGGCGAGGGCGGGCCCGGCGACACTGCCGGCCCTCATCCTCGCACCCGCACCGGACGGCGATGGGCGGGGTCCCGGCGGTCGGTCTGAGTCCTTCGCCACAGTCGGCTCCGGTGGCCGACGACAATGACCACCCTCCGACGCGCGACGTAGACAAGGGCCCCTCCCCGACGCCCGGCGTCGGGGAGGGGCCCTTGTCTACCAGCTCAGACGCCGTGCGGGATGGCCGCCCAGCCCTCGACGTCGGACGGCTTGCGGGTCTCCGGGCCCATGTAGCGGGCGGACGGGCGGACCAGCCGCTGCAGGCGCTTCTGCTCCAGGATGTGCGCGCTCCAGCCGCCCATCCGCGCGCAGGTGAACATCGAGGTGAACATGTGCGCCGGCACCTCGGCGAAGTCCAGCACCACTGCCGACCAGAACTCGACGTTGGTGGCCAGCACCCGGTCCGGGCGGCGGGCCTGAAGCTCGGCCAGTGCCGCCTTCTCCAGCGCCTCGGCGATCTCGAAGCGCGGCGCGCCCAGCTCCTTGGCCGTACGCCGGAGCACTCGGGCGCGCGGGTCCTCGGCACGGTAGACGCGGTGGCCGAAGCCCATCAACCGCTCGCCGCGGTCGAGGACGCCCTTGACGTAGCCCTCCGCGTCGCCGCTGCGCTCCACCGCCTCCAGCATGCTGAGCACGCGGGACGGGGCGCCGCCGTGCAGCGGGCCGGAGAGGGCGCCGATGCCCGACGAGATGCAGGCAGCCGCGTCCGCCCCGGTGGAGGCGACGATGCGGGCGGTGAAGGTGGACGCGTTCAGGCCATGCTCGGCGGCCGAGATGAAGTACGCGTCGACGGCCTTGACGTGCCGCGGGTCGGGCTCGCCGCGCCAGCGCTTCATGAACCGCTCGACGATGGTCTGCGCCTTGTCGATCTCCTTCTGCGGCACCGCCGGCAGGCCGAGGCCGCGGGCGGACTGGGCGACGAAGGAGAGCGCGGTCACCGAGACCCGGGCGAGATCCTCACGGGCCTGCTCGTCGGAGATGTCCAGCAGTTGGTTGAGCCCCCAGTACGGGGCCAGCATGGCGACCGCGGACTGCACGTCGACGCGGATGTCACCGGAGTGCACCGGCACCGGGAACGGCTCCGCCGGCGGCAGGCCCGGGCCGAACCGGCCGTCGACAAGCAGTGCCCACACGTTGCCGAACGACACCTGGCCGATCAGATCCTCGATGTCGACCCCGCGATAGCGCAGCGCACCGCCCTCACGGTCAGGTTCGGCGATCTCGGTCTCGAAGGCGACGACGCCCTCCAGCCCGGGTTTGAAATCAGCCATGTCGCTCTCCTGGATCTGGTCGGTGCGCCCGATCGCTCATCCGGCCCGATCGGCCGAGCGCCTCAAGGCGACCCTCAGGGATGTGTTCGGAACATACTGCCTGCTGAGTAAGGGATACGCGACCCGCTGCGACTGTGCTGCACGCGACATCCCCGGACGCGCATTCTCCGCCCGGCTCAGTGAGACTGGGGCAGGGTGGGCTGGTCAGCGCGGGAGGGTGCTGGCGGGGCCCCCGAGAAGGAGTGGGGACGTGACGGGTGACACACCCGCCCCGGCCGCGATGCGTAACGAGTACGCCGCGGACCTGGGCCTGACCGAGGCTGACCTGGCCAGCGACTGGCACACCCAGTTCGACAGCTGGTTCGCCGACGCGGTGGCCTTCGGGCTACCCGAACCCAACGCCATGGTGGTGGGCACCGCCGACTCGGCCGGCCGGCCGAGCGGGCGGACGGTGCTGCTGAAGGGGTACGACCCGGAGGGCTTCGTCTTCTTCACCAACCACCTGTCGCGCAAGGGCGTCGAGACGACTGCCAACCCGTACGCCAGCCTGGTCTTTCCGTGGTTTCCCATGCAGCGTCAGGTGGTGGTCGCCGGACGGGTCGCGCCCGTCGACCGCGCCACGAGCGAGGCGTACTTCGCCAGCCGGCCGCGCGGCTCCCAACTGGGTGCCTGGGCCAGCCCGCAGTCCCAGGTGGTGTCAGGTCGGGCGGCGCTGGAGCAGCGGTACCAGGAGGTGGCCGAGCGGTTCGCCGACCAGGCCGAGATCCCGACCCCGTCGCACTGGGGCGGGCTGCGGGTCCAACCCGAGTCGGTGGAGTTCTGGCAGGGCCGGGCCGGCCGGTTGCACGACAGGCTCCGCTTCCGTCGCCTCGACGACTGTGGCTGGATCGTCGAGCGGTTGGCGCCGTGACGGGTGTGCGGGAGACCCGGCCGCGCGCAGCGCGCCGCTGGGCGATCGACGTGCGCCCGCTGCGGGTTCCGGCGTACCGCCGGCTCTGGCTCGGCAACACGGTGGCGATGTTCGGCTTCCAGTTCACCGCCGTCGCGGTGCCGGTGGAGATGTACGCCCTGACCCGGGACTCGTTCTGGGTGGGCCTGCTGGGCGTGGCGGCCTTCGTACCGTTGCTGGTCTTCGGGCTCTGGGGCGGCGCGGTCGCCGACGCCCGTGACCGGCGTGCGGTGCTGCTCGGCGGCTCATTGTTGCTCTGGGCATCCACTCTCGGGCTGCTGCTTCAGGCGGTGCTGGACGTGGGCAGCCCGGTGCTGCTGCTGGCGTTGATGGCGTTGCAGTCGGTGGCGTTCGCGATCAGCTCGCCGGCCCGCAGCGCCATGCTGCCCCGGCTGGTGCCGGAAGACCTGGTGGCGTCCGCCACCACCCTGAACTACACGACCTTCACCGCAGCCTCGGTCGCCGGCCCGCTCGCCGCCGGCCTGATCCTCTCCGCCTCGCCGGACACCACTGTGGTCCTGCCGATCGCCTACGGGCTGGACGCGGTGCTGTTCACCGCGATGCTCTGGGCCGCGCTGCGGCTGCCCGCACTCCCGCCCGAGCCCACCGCCGACGGCCAGGCCCGCCGTGCCGGTCTGGCCAGCGTCGTCGACGGGTTCCGCTACCTGGCCACCACACCGGTCCTGCTGCTGTCCTTCGGGGTGGACCTGATCGCGATGATCCTCGCCATGCCGCGTGCCCTCTTTCCGGAGATCGCGCACGAGCGGTTCGGCGGCGGTGGCTCGGTCGGTCTGCTCTACAGCGCCATCGCGATCGGCTCGATGATCGGCGGGTTGACCTCCGGCTGGATCGGCCGGCTCCGCCGCCAGGGGCTCGGCCTGGTGCTCGCTGTGGTCGGCTGGGGCCTCGCTATCGCCGCGGCCGGGTTGGCCCACCAGCTCTGGCTGATGGTCGTGCTGCTCGCCGTGGCCGGCGCCGCCGACCTGATCAGCGCGGTGCTGCGTCAGTCGATGCTGCTGGTCTACGCACCGGACCGGATGCGCGGCCGACTCCAGGGCGTGAACACGGTAGTGGTGGCGGGTGGCCCACGCCTGGGCGATCTACGCGCCGGCACCATGGCCGCCGGGTTCGGTGGCGGGGTGGCCTGGGTGGCCGGTGGGCTCGCCTCCGCGGTGCTCGTGGTGGTGCTCGCTGTCGCGTTCCCGGCGCTGCTGCGCTACCGGGCGGCGGCGGCGTCGAGCGACAACCGGACCTGACCGGTTAGGGTCGCCGACATGGAAAGCCCCGATCAGCGCCCGTTCTCCGGCGCCCAGTGGACCATCTCCGCCGCCGGCCACGAGGCCGTCATCGTGGAGGTCGGCGGTGGGCTCCGGACGTACCGGCACGACGGCGTCGACCTGCTCGACGGGTACCAGACCGACGAGGTCTGCCCCGGTTGCACAGGGCAGGTGCTGGCACCCTGGCCGAACCGGATCCGCGATGGTCGCTACTCGTTCGACGGGCGGACGCAGCAGCTTTCGCTGACCGAGCCGGAGCGGCACGTGGCCATCCACGGGTTGGTCAACTGGGTGCCGTGGCAGTTGCTGGAGCAGTCGGCGGACGCCGTGACTGTCGGCTACGACCTGCCGCCGCAGCCCGGCTACCCGTGGCCGCTGCGACTGCGCAGCCGGTGGAGCGTCGACGCGGACGGGCTGCGCGCCGAGCACGAGGTGACGAACATCGGCGGGGAACTGGCCCCGTTCGGCTTCTCCGTGCACCCGTACCTGCAACTGCCGGGCGTCGCCGTGGACGACCTGGTGTTGCGGCTGCCCACCCGGAGCCGGGTGCTGGTGGACGGTCGGTTGCTGCCGGTGGGGGTGACCCCGGTGGCCGGCACCGAGTACGACTGGACCAGCCCTCGCCGGATCGGCGCGGCTGTGCTGGACTCCTGCTTCGGCGACGTGATCTCCGACGCCGACGGTGGTTCGTCGGTGAGCCTCACCGCGCCGGACGGTTCGGCCGCTGTGAGCATCTGGGCGGACGCCGAGTTCGGCTGGTGGCAGGTGTTCACCGGGGACGCCCTCACCGGCGAGCGGCACCGCCGCTCGGTGGCGATCGAGCCGATGACCTGCCCACCGGACGCGTTCCGGTCGGGCAAGGATCTGCTCACCCTCAAGCCCGGCACCACCTGGCGAGGTGCCTGGGGCATCCGCCCCGGCGCCTGATGGAGTTCGCCGAGGTCGTCCGCCGTCGGCGGATGGTGCGCAACTACGACCCGGACCGCCCGGTCCCGCCCGACGTGGTGGACCGGTTGCTCGACCACGCGGTCCGCGCGCCGTCGGCCGGCTTCGCCCAGGGCTGGGGTTTCCTGGTGTTGGAGGAGTTGGCCGATCGGGACCGGTTCTGGGCCGCCACCACTCCCGATGGCGGTGGGCGGGAGCGCTGGCTCGCTGGCATGCGTCGGGCGCCACTGATCGTGGTGCCGCACGCCAACGAGTCGGCGTACCTGCGGCGGTACGCGGAGCCGGACAAGGGTTGGACCGATCAGTCCACGGACCGGTGGCCGGTGCCGTACTGGCACGTGGACGCCGGATTCGCTGCGTTGCTGATGCTGCTCACCGCTGTGGACGAGGGGCTGGGGGCGTGTTTCTTCGGCATTCCGCCGCAGCGGCTCGCCGCCTACCGGGACGCATTCGGCGTGCCGGCGGAGTACCAACCCATCGGTGCCGTCACAATCGGTTACCGCGCAGCCGACCATCGGTCACCATCGTTGCGCCGTGGGCGTCGCCCGATGGACGAGGTCGTGCGGCGCGGCCGGTGGAACTGACGCGGACGTCCCGTTCGTCCGGTTGAGGATCGGACGAGCGATAGCGAAACTGACATCAGGGAGCAGAACGTAGCGTGCGCTGGGCCGCTAGGCTGGCACGGTCATCGGTGCCGCGCCGCGCGGTGCCCGCCGCGGCCCGGCTCGGCGCCGTCGGTCGGCCCGGCCACGGGGAGGGGAGCGTGCCGTCGTGATCTTCAGAGCGGTTCGGGACGGGCGTCCCTATCCGGAGCACAATCTGACGCTCAAGCAGTGGGCGGAGATCCCGCCAAGGCCACTGCGCCTGGATCAGATGATCACCACCAAGCGCGAGCTGGCGCTGGACAAGCTCCTCGCCGAGGATTCCACCTTCTACGGTGACCTCTTTCCGCACGTCGTGCAGTGGAACGGCGGGCTCTACCTGGAGGACGGGCTGCACCGGGCGCTGCGCGCCGCCCTCCAGCAGCGCAACCAGATCCACGCGCGGGTGCTGGTGCTCTCCGAGCCGATCGAGTGACGAGCCCTTCTTTCCCGCGCTGAACCTTCGTTAGGGTGGCGTCCATGACCGCTGCGCTGGACCTGCTCGACCTGGACCCGTCGCTCAGCGAGGAGGAGCGGCAGATCCGCGACGTCGTCCGTCAACTCGTCGACGACCGGGTGCGCCCACACGTCGCCGACTGGTACGAGGACGGCAAGGTGCCCGCCCGGGAACTGGCCCGCGAGTTCGGCAAGCTCGGCCTGCTCGGCATGCACCTGACCGGCTACGGCTGCGCCGGCGCCTCCGCTGTCGCCTACGGGCTGGCCTGCCAGGAGCTGGAAGCCGGCGACTCCGGCCTCCGCTCGCTGGTCTCCGTGCAGGGATCGCTCGCCATGTACGCCATCTGGCGCTACGGCAGCGAGGAGCAGAAGCAACTGTGGCTGCCGTCGATGGCCACCGGTGAGGCGATCGGTTGCTTCGGCCTGACCGAGCCGGATCACGGATCCGACCCCGCCTCGATGGCCACCCGGGCCCGCCGCGACGGCGACGACTGGGTGCTCACCGGCGGGAAGATGTGGATCACCAACGCCCCGATCGCGGACGTCGCGGTGATCTGGGCGCGCACCGACGAGGGCGTACGGGGCTTCGCCGTACCCACTGACACCCCCGGCGTCACGACCCGGGAGATCCGCCGCAAGATGTCGCTGCGCGCGTCGGTGACCGGCGAGATCGTGCTCGACGACGTCCGGCTCCCGGCCGACGCCCAACTGCCCGAGGCGGTCGGGCTCAAGGCGCCGCTGAGCTGTCTCACCGAGGCCCGCTACGGCATCGTCTGGGGCGCTGTCGGCGCGGCCCGCGACTGTCTGGAAACCACACTGGCGTACGCGACCACCCGCACCCAGTTCGGTCGCCCACTGGCCGGCTTCCAACTCACCCAGGCCAAGCTCGCCGACATGGCCGTCGAGTTGGTGAAGGGGCAACTGCTCGCGCTGCACCTGGGCCGGCTCGCCGACGCCCAGCGGCTGCGGCCCGAGCAGGTCAGCGTTGGCAAGCTGAACAACGTGCGGGAGGCCCTGGCCATCGCCCGGCAGTGCCGCACCATCCTCGGCGCCAACGGTGTCTCCGGTGAGTACCCGGTGATGCGGCACGCCAACAACCTGGAGAGCGTGCTGACCTACGAGGGCACCTCCGAGATCCACCAACTGGTCATCGGGCAGCGGCTCACCGGGCTCTCCGCGTTCGCCTGACCTGCCCTTTTGTCGCTTCCTGGCGCTCGCCGCGCGACTGTCGTATCGGGGCCGTACCGTCATTGACAGACGACGTGTCTGACGAGGACGGTGAGCGTGATGGCCCGCGACGCTGGCAGCAACGAGCCCACGAGAGAGTTCCCCGGTTACCCGACCGGTGACGATCTCAAGGCGCGGTCGACCGCGACACCCGGGTGGACCACTGATACGCCGGGTGAACCCGTCGAGCCGGCCGGTCCCGGTGGGCCTGCTGGCCCCGGTGGGCCTGCTGGCCCCGGTGGCCCGACGAGCGGTGGCGATGGCCCCGTCGGTGGGGGTGGCGGTGGGGCGGCCCGCGGTCTGCTCCTGCTGCTCGGCGCCGCCGCGCTGGCCGTTGTCGTGCTACTCGGCATTCAGGCGACCGGCATCCTGCCGGAGTTCCGCAACCCGTTCGCCAAGGAGCAGACCGACCGCAGTCAGCCACCGCTGCTGAAGTCGATCCAGGACCTCAGCCGCTACGTGGCGGCGGAGGGCAACTTCCAGGTCGTGGTCGACACGCAGAACGACCGGCGCAACGTTCCGGACTTCCTGCTCAACGAGCGCACCCTGTTCGTCGGGGCCGGCAGTGTCGAGGCGTACGTCGACTTCACCAAGATCGCTGAGGGCGCCGTCGTCCAGTCCGCCGACGGCAAGTCCGTCGAGATCAAGCTGCCCGCGCCGCAGCTCGGCGAGACCAACCTCGACATGGAGAAGAGCTACGTCTTCGCCGAGCAGCGCGGTCTGCTCAACCGGCTCGGTGACCTGGTCGGCAACGACCCCAACCGGCAGCAGCAGGTCTACAAGCTCGCCGAGGACCGGATCACCGCCGCCGCCCGCGATAGCGGGCTCTCGGCCCGAGCCGAGGAGAACACTCGCAAGATGCTGGAGGGGCTGCTCCGCTCCCTCGGCTACCAACAGATCACTGTCACGTACGTAGCTCCCTGACCTGCCCCCGTACGCCGAAGCGCCCGCCCCGACGTCCGTCGGAGCGGGCGCTTGCGTGTGATGCCCGGCGGGTGGGCCTGCGGCCCCCAATCCGCTCCCCGGCCGCCGAGTTGCCGGATCTGGAATGCCAGTGGGGCCGCGATTACGTCAGGTGCGCCGGGCGGGTCAGTGGCCGGTGGACGCCAGGTAGCGGTCCTCGTTCGGCATCAGCACCCACAGGATCAGGTAGACGATCACCTGCGTGCCGGGCAGCAGCAGCGACAGCAGGAACAGCAGCCGGACCATTCCGGCCGACATGCCGAACCGCCGTCCGAGGCCGGCGCAGACACCGGCGATCATGCGCCCCTCGCGGGGCCGGACCAGTTTGCGACTCATCGTCGTACTCCCACTCTGCGGCGGTGCGCCGCGTCTGCAATCCACGGTAGAAAGGGATGACCACCTCGCCCTCGGTCCCGAGGAGGAGCGGCAACCCGTGGACCCGTAGGTGCTTTACCCGGGCAGCCCCCCGCTGACGCCTCCACGACCGCCCGCGCCCGACCGCGGCGCTGGGCAGGGCAGGGCGGGGGCGGCGCCGGGCGGGGGACGGTGGTCGGGTGTTCACGTCCCGGACCGGGTGGGCGGTGAGCTGGGCGGGTAGGCTGGCTGATCGGCCTCCCACACCCCGGAGGGCCGGCACCCCATACCCCGGACGGTTACGAGCGGGGCCGCCAGATCGGCGGTCACGACCCGGCCGGGTCCCGTACGCCGGGACGACGGCGAGGAAGCGCAGCCATGATCAGTGTTTTCGACCTCTTCAGCGTCGGTATCGGGCCGTCCAGCTCACACACTGTGGGGCCGATGCGGGCCGCGCGGACGTTCGTCGGCGGGCTGAAGGCCGACGGGCTGCTCAGCGACACGGCGCGGGTGCAGGCCGAGCTGTTCGGCTCGTTGGGTGCCACCGGGCACGGCCACGGCAGCGGTCCGGCGGTGCTGCTCGGGTTGGCCGGCGAGTCGCCGGAGACTGTCGACACTGACACCGTCGGTCCTCGGGTCGAGCGGATCCGGGCCGAGCGGCGGATCAACATCCTCGACGCGCACGAGATCGACTTCGACCCGGATCGGGACCTGACGCTGCACCGCCGCCGGTCGTTGCCGTACCACCCGAACGGGATGACCTTCGTGGCGTACGACGGGGCCGGCGCCGTGCTGCGCAGCCGCACCTACTACTCCGTCGGTGGCGGGTTCGTGGTGGACGAGGCGGCGGCCGGGGCGGACCGGATCAAGCCGGACAGCACCGCGGTGCGGTACCCCTTCCTGACCGGGGCGCAACTCCTCGAGGTCACCACCCGCACCGGGCTGTCGATCAGCGAGGTGATGCTGGCCAACGAGCGCTCCTGGCGCAGCGAGGCGGACATCCGGGCCGGTCTGCTGGAGATCTGGCGGGTGATGCAGGAGTGCGTGCAGCGCGGCTGCGAGCGGGACGGCGTACTCCCCGGGGGGTTGAAGGTTCGGCGGCGCGCGGCGGAGCTGCGGCGCGGCCTGGAGGCGGAGGCCGGTTCGGTCGACCCGCTGCACGTGATGGACTGGGTGACGCTGTTCGCGCTCGCTGTCAACGAGGAGAACGCCGCCGGCGGCCGGGTGGTCACCGCGCCGACGAACGGTGCGGCCGGGATCATTCCGGCGGTGCTGCACTACTACACCCGGTTCGTGCCGGACGCCGATGACGAGGGTGTGGTGCGGTTCCTGCTGACGGCGGGCGCGATCGGTGTGCTGTTCAAGGAGAACGCCTCGATCTCGGGCGCCGAGGTGGGCTGCCAGGGTGAGGTCGGTTCGGCGTGCTCGATGGCGGCGGCGGGGCTGGCCGAGGCGCTCGGTGGCACCCCTGAGCAGGTGGAGAACGCGGCCGAGATCGGGATGGAGCACAACCTCGGGTTGACCTGTGACCCGGTGGGTGGCCTGGTGCAGATCCCCTGCATCGAGCGGAACGCGGTGGCTAGCATCAAGGCGATCACGGCCGCCCGGCTGGCGCTGCGCGGCGACGGGGTGCACAAGGTGTCGCTGGACAAGGTCATCAAGACCATGCGGGAGACGGGCGCCGACATGAAGGTCAAGTACAAGGAGACGGCGCGTGGCGGTTTGGCCGTCAACGTGATCGAGTGCTGAGTCCGGTCGATTCGGGGCAATCGTTCACCGACTGCTAACCTGTCGTCCGTTTCAGGAGGCGGGAGGCTCGCGGTGACCTCTGGCGTCGCGGCGTTGTGGTCGCACCGCAACTCGCTGCGCATCCTGGTCAGGCGGGATCTCGCGGTCAAGTACCAGCAGTCGGTGCTTGGCTACTTCTGGTCGTTGATCGAGCCGCTCGGCATGGGCGCCATCTACTGGTTCGTCTTCGGGGTGCTCTACTCCTCCGACACCGGTCGGCACCTCGGTGAGGCGGCCGAGTCGTACCCGTTGTTCCTGATCACCGGCATCTTCGCCTGGATGTGGACCAGCTCGGCGCTGAGTGAGGCGACGAACGCGCTGACCGGCCAGTCCCGGCTGATCACCACGATGAACGTGCCGCGTCAGGTCTTTCCGATCGGCAGGGTCACCGGCCGGTTCGCCGAGTACGCGGCCGGCCTGCCGATCCTGATCGCCATCGCGGTGATCTACGCGGTGCACGGTCGGATCCACACCGGTTGGTCGCTGCTCTCTCTGCCGCTGGCGGTGGCCGTCCAGGCCGTCCTGCTGACCGGGCTCGCCCTGCTGCTGTCCGCGTGGAACGTGCTGATGCGCGACGTGGAACGGCTGATGCGGCTGATCATCCGGGTGCTCTTCTACGCCACGCCGATCATCTATCCGCTCAGCCTGGTCCGAGAGTCCGGGCTGCCCGGCTGGTTGAAGGTGGTGTACGAGCTGAACCCGCTGGTCGGGATCTTCCAACTGCACCACGCGATCTGGTATCCGGACGAGTTCCCGGACGCCCGGCTGCTCGCCACCACGATCGTCGGCAGCGCGCTGGTGTTGGCCGCCGGTTGGTGGTCGTTCCGCCGGTTGGAGCCCGCCGTGCTCAAGGAGCTCTGAGGTGGCCGCGCCGATCATCGAGGCCGACGGCCTGGGCATTCGGTTCGTCCGCAACCGTCGCCGCCAGCTACGGCTGCGGGAGCTGTTCATCCACCGGGGCGCCCGTGGCGCGTTGCCCGGCCAGTTCTGGCCGTTGCGGGACGTGTCGTTCACCATCGAGCCCGGCGAGACGGTCGGCGTGATCGGACGCAACGGCACGGGCAAGAGCACACTGCTGCGGCTGATCGCCGGGGTGCTCATACCGGACGAGGGCGGCATCCGGGTGCACGGCGCGGTGGCGCCGTTGCTGGAGTTGTCCGCTGGTTTCTCCAACGACCTGACCGGGCGGGAGAACCTGCACCTGGTCGGTGGGCTGCACGGACTGTCGACGAGCTACCTGAAGCGGCACTTCGACGAGATCGTCGAGTTCGCCGGTGAGCAGGTGGAACGGGCCATCGACACGTCGGTGCGGCACTACTCGTCGGGGATGAAGGTGCGGCTGGGCTTCGCGATCATCTCGCACCTGCCGCATCCGATCCTGCTGATGGACGAGGTGACTGCGGTCGGGGACGCGGAGTTCCGCAAGAAGTGTTACGCGACTATTGATCGTCTGCTCGGGGAGGGGCGCACGCTGGTGCTGGTGTCACACAACGAAAAGGACCTGACCCGGTTCTGCCGTCGGGGGTTGTACCTCGACGCGGGCCGGTTGACTCTCGACGGCACCATCGCCGAGGCGCTCGACGCGTACCACGCCGCGGTCCCGCGGTGACGCTCGCGATCGTGCTCGCCGCCGGGATGCCCGCGGCGGGCCTGACCACTGCGACCGGTGAGCCGCTGGCCGACCGGCTGGCCGCCCAGTTGCGCCTGGCCGGGGCGGACGAGGTGCGCTTCGCCGCCAACCTCGACGAGCTGTCCGACCTGGTCACCGGCGCGACCGCCCCGGTGCTGATCACCGGCACGGACCTGGTCGCGCACACCGCCGTACTGCGGCACCTGGCCACCAGCCCGGTGGGCCCCACAGTGGCGCTGGTGCTCGGCGACCCGCCGGTGCCCGGTCGGACCGCTGTACGCGAGGAGCGCGGCCAGGTGGTCGACGCCGGCGCGTTGGATGCCCTCGACGGGGCCGCCACCGGCGTGTTCGGCGGCGCGCTGCGGGTAGGCGTGGACGACCTGCCGACCCTCGCGGCCGCCGCCCGGGCCGCCGCGTCCGGGATGCTCCCCGTCGCCGCCCCGATCGGCCCGGCCGGCGACGTGGCGCCGCTGCCGGCGACCGGCGGAACCGGCTCCGGAGGGTCGGTAGCGGCCGGTGGCCCCGGGTCCGCCGTGGACCGGCTCTTCGCGGGTCTCGCGGCGCTCGGCACCCTGATCTTCGCCCAGCGGGTACGCCTGCTCGTCGCCCACCGGGTCGAGGACCAGGCCGGGCTGACCGCCGCCGAGGCGACGGTGACAGCTGTCGACGAGGACCGGGCCGAGCTGCGGCTGTCGGTGAAGGAGAAGGACGACTTCTTCTCCACCTACTTCGTCAGCACCTGGTCGCCGTACGTGGTCCGGCTCTCGGCCCGGCTCCGGCTCACCCCGACCGGGGTGACGGTGATCTCGGTGCTCTTCGCGTTGGGCGCGGCGGTGCTGTTCGGGGTCGGTGGGCGGCCCGCGCTGGTCGGTGGCGCGGTGCTGCTCTACCTGGGCTTCGTGCTGGACTGCGTGGACGGCCAACTGGCCCGCTACACCCGGCACTTCAGCGCCTGGGGTGGCTGGCTGGACACCATGGCGGACCGGGCCAAGGAGTACCTGGTCTACGCCGGGCTGGGCTTCGGCGTGAGCCACGCCGGGCTGGGCAACGGGTGGGCGCTCGCGATCGCCGCGATGACGTTGCAGACCGTCCGGCACATGACCGACACCTGGTACGGGGTGCTGCACGACGAGGCAGCCCGTCGCCCGCGTACGGCGACGAACGCCAGCGGCGGGATCGGTGACCGGCTCAACGCGGCGTCGACACGTGTGCAGGCGGACACCGGGTCGGTGTCGTACTGGCTGAAGCGGACGGTGGTCTTCCCGATCGGTGAGCGGTGGGCGCTGATCGCGCTGACGGTGGCGCTGTTCAACCCGCTGGTCAGCCTCATCGCCGTGCTGGTCTGGGGGGTGCTGGCGTTCGCGTACACCGGGGCGCTGCGGACGCTGCGGGCCCGCTGGATGTGGGTGCCGGTGCTGGACACTGTCGACGCCACACTGCACCGCGACGACGGACCGCTGGCCCGCTGGTTGCCTGTGGTCCGCCCGATGGGGCCGCTGACCCTGGCGGTGGTCGCCGCGCTGGGCCCGGCGGTGCTGCTGGTCGGGGCGCTGCTGAGCGACGCGCCCGGGGGGCTGCGCTGGGCGGTGCCGGTGGCGCTGCTGGTGCTGCTGGTCGGCGGCCTGGGCGCCGGGGCGGCGCACAACGGTCCGCTGGACTGGCTGGTGCCCGCGGCGTTGCGGGCCGCCGAGTACCTGTTCGCCATCGCGGTCGGGGTGGTCGGCGGAGCGCCTGGCTGGCTGATCTTCGGGTACGTCTTCGTGCTCACCGTGCACCACTACGACCTGACCGCCCGGCTGGAGAAGCGACAGGCGGCACCGCCCCTGCACGCGGCGACGCTGGGCTGGGAGGGGCGCTCGGTGCTGCTGGCCCTCGCGGCGATCGCCGGTATTGCGGGTATCGGACTGGCTACACTCGGTGCGTACCTTCTCGTGGTTTTCGTGGTGAGCGTCGTCCTGGCCTGGTTCGTGCGACCGGCCCGTAGCGCGCGGGCGTCGGTGGCGCCGGCGGGCGCTGGAGGTGCCGCGCCGCGCTGACGGAGGGCGGCCGGATGACTCTGATCAGCTTCGTGGTGCCGGCCTTCCGGGTGCAGGGATACCTGCGGGAGTGCCTGGACTCCATCCTCGGTCAGCCGGAGACCGACATCGAGGTGATCGCCGTCGACGACTGCTCGCCGGACGCCAGCGGCGACATCATCGACGAGTACGCGGCCCGAGACCAGCGGGTGCACTCGGTCCGGCTGTCGGAGAACGTCGGCCTCGGTCCGGCCCGGAACATCGGGCTGGACCGGGCCGTCGGCGAGTACGTGTGGTTCCTCGACGGCGACGACTGGCTGGCGCCAGAGTGCCTGACCGAGGTCGCCGAACGGTTGCGGTCCACCCGCCCGGACGTCCTGCTGGTCGACCACGTCCGCACCCACTGGAACGACACCGCCACCCGCAGCGCGATGGCCGAGGTGTTTCCGGAGTCGCCCGGCCCAGGCACCTTCCGCCTGCGGGACCGGCCGCAGGCGATGCACCTGCTGCACACCGCGTGGAACCGGCTGGTCCGTCGGGAGTTCCTCGCCGACCTGGGGCTGCGCTTCGCGCCCGGCTGGTACGAGGACGTTTCGTTCAGCTACCCGGTGCTGATGGCCGCGCACCGGATCGGCGTACTGGACCGGGTCTGCGTCAACTACCGCCAACGCCGCGCCGGCGCTATCACCCGGACCCGGGGTGACCGGCACTTCGAGGTCTTCCCGCAGTGGCACCGGGTCTTCCACCTGATGGATTCGTGGGGGCCGGCGACCGAGGCCCTGCGTCCGGCGGTCTTCGAACGGATGATCTGGCACTACCTGACAGTGCTCGGTAACGGCCAGCGGATCGCGCCGGAGTTGCGGGAGGCGTTCTTCGCGCAGATCACCGCCGACTACGAGCGTTGGCTGCCGGCCGGCGGCTATCCGGTACCGGACGGGGTCGAGGGGATCAAGCACAAGCTGGTCGCCTCCGGCCGGTGGCGCACCTTCAGCGCGTTGCGGGCCGCCAGCCGAGCCCGCGACGCCGCCCGCCGGCGGGCCCGCACCGCGCGCCGCACTGTCGGCCCGGTCGCCCGGCGCGGTGCCCGGCTGACCCGGGACGGGCTGCTGCGCGAGTACTACCGGACCGAGTTGCGGCGGCCGGTCGACCCGACGCTCGCGGTGTACGCGGCGTACTGGTACCGGGGTTACTCCTGCAACCCGGCGGCCATCTACGAGGTCGCCCGCCGGTTGGCGCCGGGGGTGCGCGGGGTGTGGGTGGTGCGCCGGGACCGGGTGGACACCGTGCCGGCCGGAGTGGAGTACGTGGTGGCCGGCACGCCGGCGTACTACCGGGTGCTCGCCCGCGCCCGATGGCTGGTCAACAACGTCAACTTTCCGGACTTCGTCCGCAAACGGCCGGAGCAGGTGCACGTGCAGACCCACCACGGCACGCCGGTCAAGGTGATGGGGCTGGATCAACAGCGTTACCCGATCGGTGCGGGCCGGATGGACTTCGCCGGGCTGCTGCGCCGGGTGGACCGCTGGGACTACAGCGTCAGCGCCAACAGCTTCTCCACCCAGATGTGGGACCGGGCGTACCCGGCCACGTACACCACGCTGGAGGTGGGGTACCCGCGCAACGACCGCCTGGTCACCGCCAGCCCGGCCGAGGTGCGCCGACTCCGCGCGGAGTTCGGCCTCGACCCCGACGAGCCTGTCGTCCTGTACGCCCCGACGCACCGCGAGCACCTGCCCGGCTACCGGCCGCCGTTCGACCCGGACCGGTTCGTCCAGGCGCTGGGTGACTCGGGCCGGTTGCTGATGCGCAGCCACTACTTCCACGACCGTGATCGACGCCTCGGCCAGCCGAGGGACTGGGAGCGGGTTCGTGACGTCAGTGGCCATCAACGGGTGGAGGATCTCTACCTGGTGGCGGATGTGCTGGTCACCGACTACTCGTCGGCCATGTTCGACTATGCCGTGTTGGACCGGCCGATAGTGCTCTACACCCCGGACTGGGAGGCGTACCGGCTGGCCCGGGGGGTCTACTTCGACGTCACCGCCGAACCGCCGGGCGCTGTAGCATCCACTTTCGACGATCTGCTCGACCTGTTTCGTACCGACGGGGTGCGCTCGGACGCGGCGACCAAGGCCCGCGAGCATTTCCGGGCCCGGTTCTGCACGTTGGACGACGGGCGGGCGGCGGAGCGGGTGGTGCGGCAGGTGTTCCTCGGGGAGCCGGGCGAGCGGTCCACGCGCTGCTGATCGCGGTTTCTGTCGTGTAATAGCAGTGTCATCGATCGAACATGAGACGTTTACCCGATGTCACAAACCCATGATCCTGGTCACAGTCTTGTGGGGTTCGGTCGACGCGCGCTGGGGGGGAAGACGGTGAGCACCGTCACGCTCAAGGATGTGACCAAGGTTTTCCGGGATGGCACGCTGGCCGTCGACAGCATCAACCTGGATGTGAACGACGGCGAGTTCATGGTGCTGCTTGGGCCGTCCGGGTGCGGCAAGTCGACTGTGCTGCGGATGATCGCCGGGTTGGAGGAGCCGACCACCGGCGCGGTAATGCTCGACGGGGAGGTGGCGAACGACCTGCCCCCACGGGACCGCAGGATCGCCATGGTCTTCCAGGACTTCGCCCTCTACCCGCACATGACAGTTGGCGACAACATCGCGTTTCCGCTGCGGCTGGCCGGGGTCGAGCCCGAGCCGCGGGGCGAACGGGTCAGCGACGTGGCGAGCGCGCTGGGCATCGGTGACGTGCTGGCCCGCAAGCCGGGTCAGCTCTCCGGCGGGCAGCGGCAGCGGGTGGCGATGGGGCGCGCGATCGTCCGCCGGCCCGGCCTGTTCCTGATGGACGAGCCGTTGTCCAACCTGGACAGCGGCCTGCGGGCCGAGTTGCGTGCGGAGATCTCCGGCCTTACCCGCGAGCTGGGCGTCACCACCGTCTACGTCACGCACGACCAGGCCGAGGCGCTCACCATGGCCGACCGGGTGGCCATCATGCGCCGCGGCGTGCTCCAGGACGTGGGCACACCGACCCAGGTCTACGGCAGGCCGGCGACGCTCTACGTGGCGGCGTTCCTGGGCAGCCCACGGATGAATCTGCTGGAGGCGTCGGTCTACGTCCATCTCGACCGGTACGTCACCCTCAACCTCGGTGACCAGTCGCTCTACCTGCCCTGGAACGACATCCGCAGTCGGGCGGTGGCGCACTACCACGGTGAGCGGATCGTGGTCGGCATGCGAGCCGAGGCGCTCACTCCGGTCGCACCGGACAGCCCCGGCGACGTGCTGCGTGGGCGCATCCGCTACCTGGAGCACCACGGGCACGAGTCGTTGGCGTTCCTCGACATCGGCGCGACAGCGATCGTGGTCGACGAGATGGGTGCCCCGCTCGAACCGCCGCCGGTCGGCCAGCGCGGCCTGCGCCGCTTCGGCTCGGTGATGCAGCGGCTCACCGGCAAGCCGGTGGAGGCGCAGGAGGCCCAGGCCAGTGGCGTCCAGACCAGCGTGCTTCCCGATCCGGGCCGGCACCACCGCCGCCCGGCGGAGTTGGCGGTGCGGCTGGCGCCGTACCCGGCGGTCAGCGCCGGTCACCCGCTCGCCGTCTCGGTACGGATGGACGCGCTGCACTTCTTCGACGAGCGCGGTGACCGGATCGACGTGGGTTGGCGCTGACGACGTACCCGGACGGGGTGGCGGGCCCGCCACCCCGTGCCCTACCGTCTGCCCACCAGTCCACTGTGAAAGACCACCGAGAGGGGTGCACCCGTGTCGGGTGACCGTCCCAGCCCGCTCGTCATCGAGCGCATCCTGCGGGATCGCGAGAGCATCTGGCAGCAGATCGTGGCCGAGCGTGACCTCAACGCCCTCACCGGGCGGATGCTGACCAGCTCCGCCATCGCGTTGGCCTGCTACGGGGCGGTGCTGGGCTTCTTCCACAGCCCGCTGATGGCGCTGACCTCGGCGCTGAAGCTGCCGCTGCTGTTCCTGGTCACCCTGGTCATCTGCCTGCCCACGCTCTACCTCTTCAACCTGGTCTTCGGCGCCCGGCTCTCGGTGCGGCAGTCGTTGGCGCTGGTGATGGTGGCGATCACTGTCACCTCGATGCTCGCGGTGGCGTTCGCGCCGATCAGCCTCTTCTTCCTGATCACGGCCAACGACTACGGTTTCTTCAAGCTGCTCAACGTATCGATCCTGACCCTGTCGGCGCTGGTCGGGTTACGCTTCCTGACCAGCGGGATGCAGGTGCTCAACGACAACGGGCTGCTCGCGCCCGAGGCCGCCAAGGTCACTGTCGACGAGCGGGCCAGCGCCCCGGCGCCGGTCCAGGCCGTGCCCGCCGCGGTGCCCGCCGGGCCGTCTCCGGCCGCCGGTCAGAGCGCCGAGCCGGTCGCCGTGCCGGCCGGGGCCGCAGTGGCCGAGTCGACAGCGAACGGTGCCGTGACCACCGCGACGGCTCCGGCCCAGGTTCCGACGCAGTGGGCCGGTCAGCCGGCGGGTGCCTCGTTCCCGCCCGGCATGCTGCCGCCCGGCTACGTGGCGCAACGCCCGTGGGACGGCCGTACGGCCCGACGCGGTGAGCCGACGCAGCGGCCGGCCAGCATGACCCTGCTCTACATCTGGATCCTGCTCTTCGGTTTTGTCGGCACCCAGCTGGCGTGGACGTTGCGCCCGTTCTTTGGCGACCCGGGGCAGGATTTCTCCTTCTTCCGCAGCATCGACGGCAACTTCTACGCGGAGATCCTGCGCATCATCGGCAACCTCTGACCGTGCCCTGACGGCGAAGTCGCTGGTTGCCGGCCTGGTTACCGGTTAGTAACGTCAGGCCATGACTATCGACTCCCGCCAGGTGGCGGCCGGCATGCTGGAAGCGGTGCCGTTCGCTCGTACGCTCGGTATCGAGTTCGTCGAGGTGGCGCCCGAGGCGGAGGGCGGCGTGCGGGCAGTCGTCCGGCTGCCCGACTCGCCGGCCACCCACAACCACATCGGGGGCCCGCACGCCGGCGCCATGTTCACCCTCGGCGAGACGGCCTCCGGCGCGGTCGTGCTGGCCGCCTTCGGGCAGCTGCTCGACCGGGCCGTGCCGTTGGCCGTCCGGGCCGAGATCGCCTACCGGAAACTCGCCATGGGCCCGGTGCTGGCCACCGCGCGACTCGGCCGGCCGGCGGTCGAGGTGACCGAGGAACTGGCCGCCGGTCGGCGCCCGGAATTCCCCGTCGCTGTTCAGATCGCCACCGAGGACGGCAAGCCGACCTCGGAGATGACAGTGATCTGGACGCTGCGACCGAACTGAAATGCCTCAGGGCGGCCGAAACGGGTTTGCGGGCCCAGCAGGGTGGATAGATTCGAACCGTGCTGGGCCTACCTGCTCACGTGACCGCCTGTCTCTTCGATCTGGACGGTGTGCTGACGCAGACCGCCCGCGTACACAACGCCGCCTGGACGCAGACGTTCGACGAGTTTCTCCGCCAGCGCGCCACGGTCTCCGGCGAACCGTTCCAACCGTTCGATCCGGGCCCGGACTACAACCGCTATGTCGACGGTCGCCCCCGGGCCGACGGCGTCCGGTCGTTCCTCGCCTCCCGCGGGATCGTGCTGCCCGAGGGCGGCCCGGACGACCCGCCGGAGGCGGAGACCGTCAACGGCCTGGGCAACCGCAAGAACGTCCTGCTGCTGCAACGTCTACGGACCGCCGGCGTCGAGGTCTACCCGGGCTCGGTGCGGTATCTGAAGGCGGCGGCCGCCGCCGGGCTCCGCCGAGCCGTGGTCACCGCCAGCGCGAACGGAGGTGAGGTGGTCGCCTCCGCCGGGTTCGAGCCGCTGCTGGAGGCCCGGGTGGACGGGCTGGTCGCCCGCGCGCAGGGGCTGCGCGGCAAACCACACCCCGACACGTTCCTCGCCGGGGCCAGGGTGCTCGGCGTCGACCCGACGCAGGCCGCCGTCTTCGAGGACGCGCTCTCCGGGGTGGCCGCCGGCCGCGCCGGTGGCTTCGGCTACGTGGTCGGCGTCGACCGGGTCGGGCAGGCCGACGAGTTGCTCGCCCACGGCGCCGACATCGTGGTGACGGACCTCGCCGACCTCATCGACAGCGCCGATCCACCGGCACCGCACCGCACCGCGACCGACCCGCTCGCCGCCGAACGAGGCTCCGGATGATTCGGGAGCGCGCCTATCCGGTCGAGCCGTGGCACGTCCGGGAGACCCGGCTGGACATGGACGTGCTGGCCCAGTCGGAGTCGGTCTTCGCGCTCTCCAACGGGCACGTCGGCCTGCGGGGCAACCTCGACGAGGGCGAACCGCACGGCCTGCCCGGCACCTACCTCAACTCGTTCTACGAACTGCGTCCGTTGCCGTACGCGGAGGCGGGCTACGGCTTCCCCGAGTCCGGGCAGACCATCGTCAACGTCACGAACGGCAAACTGATCCGGCTGCTGGTCGACGACGAACCCCTCGACGTGCGTTACGGCGAGCTGATCGCCCACGAGCGGATCCTCGACCTGCGGGCCGGCACGCTGCACCGGGAGCTGCACTGGCGCTCGCCCGCCGGCCGGGAGGTCAAGGTCCGCAGCACCCGTCTCGTCTCGTTCACCCAACGGTCCGTGGCCGCCATCAGCTACGAGGTGGAAGCCGTCGGCGGCCCGCTGCGGCTGATCGTGCAGTCCGAGTTGGTGGCGAACGAGTCGCTGCCCGCGCAGAGCAAGGACCCGCGGGTCGCGGCGGTGCTGGAGTCGCCGCTCCAGGCCGAGGAGGAGCTGACCACCCCCGACGGCGGCCAGCTGATCCACCGCACCAAGGTCTCCGGTCTGCGGGTCGCCGCCGCCATGGAGCACGAGGTGCACGGCCCGGACCACACCACCATCGAATCCGAGGGCTACCAGGACTGGGTGCGCACCACGATCGCCTGCGTGCTCCAACCCGGCGAGAAGCTGCGGGTGATCAAGTATCTGACGTACAGCTGGTCGAGTCGCCGCTCCCTGCCGGCGCTGCGCGACCAGGTCGGCGCGGCACTCGCCGGTGCCCGCCTCGACGGATGGGACGGGCTGCACCGGGAGCAGCGCAACTACCTCGACGCGTTCTGGGACGCCTCCGACGTGCTGGTCGAGGGCGACCCGGAGGTGCAGCAGGCGGTCCGGTTCGGGCTCTTCCACGTGTTGCAGGCCGGCGCGCGGGCCGAGCAGCGGCCGATCTCGGCGAAGGGGCTGACCGGCCCCGGTTACGACGGTCACGCCTTCTGGGACACCGAGATGTTCGTCCTGCCGGTGCTCACGTACACCCAGCCGAGCGCGGTACGCAGCGCGTTGCAGTGGCGACACAGCACGCTGGATTCGGCGCGGGAACGCGCCGAGACGCTCAACCTCCGGGGCGCGGCATTCCCGTGGCGCACGATCGGCGGCCCGGAGTCATCCGGGTACTGGCCGGCCGGAACGGCAGCCTTCCACATCGCCGCCGACATCGCCGACGCCGTGCGCCGCTACGTGATGGTCACCGGGGACACCCAGGTGGAACGGGAGATCGGGCTGGAGCTGCTGGTGGAGACCGCCCGACTGTGGCGCTCGATCGGCCACCACGACCGGCACGGGCAGTTCCACATCGACGGTGTCACAGGCCCGGACGAGTACACCGCAGTGAAGAACGACAACGTCTACACCAACCTGATGGCGCAGCGGAACCTGCTCGCGGCCGCCGACGTGGTCATGCGCTACCGGGACGAGGCGTTCCACCTCGACGTCACCGACGAGGAGGCCGCGAGCTGGCGGGACGCCGCCACTTCCATGCACATCCCGTACGACGAGGAGCTCGAGGTCCACCAGCAGGTCGAGGGTTTCACCCGCCTCCAGGAATGGGACTTCACGCACACACCGGCGGAGAAGTACCCGTTGCTGCTGCACTACCCGTACTTCGAGCTGTACCGCAAGCAGGTGGTGAAGCAGGCCGACCTGGTCCTCGCCATGCACTGGCGGGGGGACGCCTTCACCCCCGAGGAGAAGGTGCGCAACTTCCTCTACTACGAGCGCCGCACCGTACGCGATTCGTCGTTGTCGGCCTGCACCCAGTCGGTGCTCGCCGCCGAGGTGGGCCACCCCGAACTCGCGCACACCTACCTGCGTGAGGCCGCGCTGATGGACCTGCACGACCTCAACGAGAACACCCGCGACGGCGTACACATGGCGTCGTTGGCCGGCGCGTGGCTCGCCCTGGTCAGCGGGTTCGGCGGTCTACGGGACCACGACGGCGAGCTGTCCTTCGCCCCCCGGCTCTCCAGCCGACTCAGCCGGTTGGAGTTCTCACTCCAGTGGCGGGGGTTGGCGCTGCGGGTGGATGTCCGACCGCACCAGACGACGTACTCGCTGCGCCACGGCGGCCCGGACGACGTGGTGGAGCTTCGCCACCATGACCAGATGCTGCGGGTGACCTGCGACGAGCCGGTGACGGTACCGGTGCCGCCGGCCGAGCCGTCCGGTCCGCCGCCCGAGCAGCCACCGGGCCGGTCTCCGCTGCTGCGGTTGCCCGAACGCGAACAGTGACGGGCGGGGCGGGAGTCTCCCCGCCCCGCCCGCCCGCGCTGTGGGTCATGACCGGCTCGCCGGCCCAGGTGGCTCAGACCGGCTCGCCGGTCGACGGACGTCCGATCGCGTCCCGGGGCGCCGCCGCCTTCGGGTCGTCGGGCAGCCGGGCCGAAGCGGCCTGGTCTCCGAAATCCTGGTCCCCGACGTCCTGATTGCGCTCGGCGTCCTGTTCACGCTGGGTTCGCTCGGTCAGCTGCTGCTGCCGGGAAATCTGCTGCTTGGCCATGGCGATCCTCGCGATCCGTCGGGGCGCGGCTGCGCCGACACGGTCTGCGGTCGCTCGTCGCGTACCCGACGCCCCAGCGGGCAAACGCGGCCCGGCGGCGTCCCCACGGCCCGCGGTGACGCGGTCGCGGCGTGCGTGCCCGGCGGCGGGCGGGGTACCCGGCGGACCACCGGCGAGCACGCGGAGGTGGGGCATGGACGAGCAGCGCAGCGTGACCATTCCGATCGGGGACGCTCACGTCCCCGCCGACCTGACGCTGCCCGCCCAGCCGGTCGGCGTGGTGCTGTTCGCGCACGGCAGCGGCAGTTCCCGGCACAGCCCGCGCAACGTGGCGGTGGCCCGGACGCTGAATGGCCGTGGGCTCGGCACGGTGCTGGCGGACCTGCTCACCCCCGCCGAGGACGAGGTGGACGCCCGAACGGCCGAACTGCGCTTCGACATCGGGCTGCTGGCCAGCCGGCTGGCCGGGATCGTCGACTGGCTGGCGGTGGAGCGTCCTGCCGGCGATGTGCCGATCGGTCTGTTCGGGGCCAGCACTGGTGCTGCCGCTGCCCTTGTCGCGGCGTCGTCCCGCGCCGATCGGGTGGCCGCCGTGGTCAGCCGCGGTGGTCGGCCGGACCTGGCCGGGAACGCGCTGGCCCAGGTGCGTACCCCCACGTTGCTCCTGGTCGGCGGGCTGGACGAAGAGGTGATCACGCTCAACGAGCGGGCGCTGGCCGAGTTGGGGCAGGTCGGCGAGCTACGGGTGATCCCCGGCGCCACCCATCTCTTCGAGGAGCCCGGCACCCTTGAGCAGGTCGCCGATCAGGCTGGCACCTGGTTCACCACGCACCTCGGTCGGTAATGCTCAGTCTGCGGGCAGGAGAGCCGAGGCCGAGCGGCGCTGTTGCACGGTGTCGATGACGCGCCAGAGGACGGCGGTGATCGGGACGCTGACGAAGGCGCCAGCGATGCCCGCGATCAGCGTGCCCGCGGTGACCGCCACCAGGATCACCGCCGGATGCAGTCGGACCTGCCGCTTCATGACCAGCGGCTCCAGCAGGTTGCCCTCGATCTGCTGTACGGCGATCACCGCCGCGAGGGTGAGCAGCGCTGTGGTGGGACCGTTCGCGGCCAGCGCCACCAGCACCGCCACCGCACCGGCCACAGTGGCCCCGATGATCGGCACGAACCCGCCGAGGAACGTGATCAACGCCAGCGGCAGGGCGAGTGGCACCCGCAGCACCACGAGAGCCAGCCCGATGCCCAGCGCGTCGATCGCCGCGATGAACATGGTGCCCCGGCTGTACGCGCCCAACGTCTGCCAGCCGTTGCGGCCGGCCTCGGCCAGCACGGGTTGGTTCGGGCCGGACACCCGGGACAGCACCCAGTGCCACATCGACCGGCCGTCCTTGAGCAGGAAGAAGAGCAGCACCAGAGCCAGCAGTGCGGAGCCGAACACCTCGGTGGCGGTCCGGGCACCGGCCACCGGGTCCGGAGAGCTGCCACTGAGCCCTTCCCGGGCCTGGTCGACCAGCCGGTCCAGCTGTGCCTCGCTGACCGGCAGGGTGGACGTCACGAAGTCGCGGCTGCGTTCGACCCCCTGCGTCAACTCCTGGCTGAGCTGATCGAACTGGCTGGCGGTCAGGTTCCACACCAGGGCGCCGACGCCGACCAGGATGCCGAGCAGCAGCAGTACGGTGCAGAGCGCGGCCAGCGCCGCCGGCAGGCGCAACCGGCGCAGTAGCAGCAGGACCGGGTCGAGCAGCGCGGTGAGGAAGATGGTGGCGGCCAGCGCGATGGCCAGCGGCGCCAACAGGACGGCGATCTGGCCGAGCAGGTAGAGCCCCGCGGCGATCACCACAAGGCAGGCGCTCCACAACACCGCCGTCCGGACCAGCCACGGCAGCGCCGCCCAGGTCTGGCGCGGCCCGGGGCCGCCTGTCGGTGCGGGTTCCTCTGCGGCCATGTCGGTCCTCCTCGATGTCGACGAGGTCGGTACCCGGTCGGCGGTTCCCCGACACCAGTATCGCTGGCCGTCGCCCGGGCGGATCGTACGTCGGTCGGAGTGACGTGGGCGGGTGTTCGCGAATCACGTCCGAAGCGGCGGCGTTTGCGTGGTCCGGCCGAGGGAACGCGAAGGGGACGGACCGGACTGAGGAGGAACGCCGTGGGTGACTTCATGGACAAGGCCAAGGACTTCGCGGACAAGCACGACAAGCAGGTCGACCAGGGTGCGGAGAAGGCCGGCGACATGGCCGACAAGCGCACCGGCGGCAAGTACGGCGATCAGATCGACAAGGGCGTGGACCAGGCCCAGGCGCGCACCGGTGAGGGCGACCAGGTCCGCTGACCCGGCGCGTTCCTCCCGGGCCGCCGAGCCGTCGGCGACCCGGGAGTGCCGGGCCCGGATGATGCGCGGGTCAGCGCTGTTGCTTGTCGCGTAGCTCGTCCATCGAGGTCGGCCGGCCGCTCAACGCGTCGCGCAACCGGTCGACCAGACCGATGCCGGGGGCGAGTAGTTTGTTCGCCGGTGGGTGCTCCGGGCTCCCCGGATGTGGCCGGGTCGGCCCGATCTCCTTGATCGTCGTCACCCGGGCAGCGATCTCGACCAGTTCCTCCCGGGCCGTCGCCGCGCGCAGCCGGGGAAAGAGCTCCTTCTCCTCTTCCGCCACGTGGTGTCGGACGGTGCTGGTCAGGTGGGCGAGCAGCTCGTCGAAGCGGGGGTCGGACGGGTCGGCTGACTCCAACTCCTTCATGGTCCGCTCGGCGTCGGCGTGCTCTGCGATCTCCCGGTCGGCGATCTCGTTGCCGTCGGGCAGCACCTTTCGGACGATCGGATACACGTACGCCTCCTCGGCCACCGAGTGGCGGACGAGTTCGGCGATCACCACGTCGGCGAGGCGTCGGCGGTGCTCGGGGGTGCCCTGCCGGGTCGCCAACTCGACGAGGACTGCCTCGATCTCACGATGATCGGACACCAGGATGTCGACGACGTCGTGGTCGTCGGTGGTCGGTGGATTGGTCATGTCACGGCCCCTTACCGGTTGCGGATCGGTGGGAGGTGTGTGGCTCTGGTACCCGCACGGGGCTGCACAAACCTACGGTTGACGATGCGTCCGACGAGGTCGGTGGTGCTGGCGGTGGCGGTGGTGCCCGGCCGTCACGATTGCCCTGCCGCCGCCGGGGTAACCGCCGCCATGGCCGACGACCGCCCAACCGCCGACCGCGATCAGTCGCGGTTCGATGAGACCGCCGAGCGGACGGTCCGGCGGGTACGGCACCGTGGTGGGCAGGCCGGCCGGATCCGGGCCCGGCAGTGGGAGGTCACCCTGGTGATCTCCATCCAGGCCGGGCTGGCCGCGGCCATCGCCGCCCTGCTCGCCAAGAATCTGCTCGGCCCCGGATCACACGTGTTCGCTCCCGCCGCCGCCGTCGGTACGATCGCCACCGCCATCGGGCAGCGGGCCCGCCGGACCTTCGAGCTGTTGGGCGGCGTTGCCCTCGGCATCGTCATCGGGGACACGCTGCGATTCCTGCTCGGCTCGGGTCCGTGGCAGACCGGCGTGGTGGTGGCGCTGGCCATCGCCGCCGCACTGCTGGTGGCGGGAAAGGGTGGTCCGCTGGTCGGTCAGGCCGGCGGTACCGCAGTGCTGATCGCCACGCTGGCACCGATGGAGCGTGGCCTGGAGGTGCCCCGGATCTTCGACGCTCTCGTCGGTGGGGCAGTCGGCTTGGTCGTGGTCGCGCTCCTGTTGCCGATCAACCCGATGCGGGTGCTGGACCGCGCCGCGGCACCGATCTTCACGATCCTCTGCGAGCAACTCGCCGAGCTGGCGCGGGCGCTGCGCGAGCGCGACGGCGCCGGGACCTTGGGCGTCCTGGAGCGGCTCCGCGGCACCGACGACGACCTTGGCCGGTTGCACGACGCGCTCAGCGGCGCCGAGGAGGTGGTGACGATCGCCCCGGTGCGCTGGCATCGTCGGCAGCAGTACCACAGCTACGCCCGCAGCGCGGGTCACCTGGAGCGGCTGCTGCTGGACACCCGCGCCATGGCCCGCTGGTCGACCACCGCACTGCAGTACGACGAGCCGATTCCGCCGGAGCTGCCGGATTCGATGGGCCGGTTGGGTCAGGCGGTGGCAGAGATGCGGGTGGAGTGCAAGGTCGGTGACGACCCCCGACGTACCCGCCGGTTGGTCGAGGAGTGCGCAGAACTGGCCGGGCGGGCCTCCGCGAGCGGGGTCAAATCCTTCGGGGAATCCCTTGTCACCGGACTGCGTACCGCGGCCAGCGACCTGCTCCGTGCCGCCGGTAACGAACCCGAGGACGCCAACCGGATCGTGCGCCGCGCGGCCGGAGCCGGCGAGGCGGAGATCCACCCGCCGGTCCGCCGACAACTGCACCGGGCCCGACCGACGCGAGCCGCCCGAGCCCGTCGACGCGCGCACCTCGCCGCCCGGGCCCGTAACGACGGACGGGTCGGCCTCCCCGCACGGGAGAGGCCGGCCCGGTGAACCGTCATGCTCAGGAGGAGTAGCCGCGCTCGGCGATCCAGTTGGCGACCTTCGGCAGGCTCATCCAGTACTCGCCCAACGCCGGGTCGGCCGGGTCGGCGACCCGGATCGTGTCACCACCGTCGCGGTAGCCGACGAGGGTCAGGTAGTGGCCACCCTCGTACGAGTGCGGGTTGCCGTCGGTGTCCACCGTCGTGCCCTTGATGTTGGCCACCACCGGGCGGCCGGCGTCCACCGCCGCCAGCACGTCACGGCGCAGCTGCTCGACCTGGTCGGGGCGGGCCACCGAATCACGGATCTCCGTGGTCCGGTACTTGCCGCCGGTCAGCTCGTTCAGCACCCGAGTGGTGTCCAGGGCCGAGGGGGTACCCGCCTCGGTGGTGCCGAGCAGCCGGGCCACCTCGTCCTGGGACAGCGCCTTGCCCTGAGCGGACAACGCGATCCGGGTCGCGGCCGGGCCGCAGTAGTAGAAGTTCGGCTGGGCCTGGTAGTCGACGCCGAGGATCCGCTCGGCGTGCCTGTCGTTCTGGCTCGACGAGGCCGGGGCGGCCTGAGCCGGGGCGGCCTGCGCGGCCACCGCAGGGCCGAGGGCGCAGCCGCCGGCGACCAGCAGGCCGACGACGGACAGACCGCTCTTCTGGACGATCGGGTTCATTGTCGAGTCTCCGTTCGGGGGTTGGCGCCTCCGGCCAGCGGAGGGCGGCAGCACCGGGAATGGCGCTCGGCGCAACACGTGGGCCGACCATCGGTGGTCTCGGCCCTGGGCGTACCGAGGGCGTAACCACTCTGCTCCACGGAGAATTCCGCCGGCAGCGGGCACCGGGGTAGTGCGGCATCCCTGCCCGACCCGAACCGGTCAGCGGGGACACACGGTCAGCTCAGAGGCTGCCCAACAGCCTTGTCACGGTGATCTCGATGACCACCCGCTCCGGATTCGGACGTGGTGTCCGATACCGCTCGGCGTACCGCCGCTCCGCCTCCGCCACGGCGGCCGGATCCGACCGCAGCACCGCGCGACCCTCGATTGTCAACCAGCGGCGGCCATCCACGTGACACACCGCCACCGCTGCGCCCGCCGCGCCGGCAGCCGCCACCTGACGGGCCTTTCGGGAGGCGCCGGAGGTGATGACCCGGGCCAGGCCGGCCGCCGGGTCGAGAGTCACCCCGACCGGTACGACGTGCGGGGTGCCGTCCGCCCGGAGGGTGGTCAGCGTCGCCAGGTGTCGTTCGGCGCAGAAGGCGACAACCCGCTCATCGTGCACGTCCAACCGATGATCGCCCGTCATGCCCGTCCCCTGTCCGCCGAACCGACCCCGATCATGGCACGCGGCGGCGCACCTGGCCCTGATCAGTCGGGGCGTCCGGCTGACCGGGTAGTTGGCGACCCGCCGCCCGACGTTTGTGCACCAGCCGGGTCAGGTAGATCAGGGCGGCGGCCAGGACACCCATGTCATCCAGGTAGATCGGGTCCGGCAGCACGTCGACCGGGAAGATCGTGTAGATCAGCGCCCCGTAGAAGGCGACCTTGCCGCCCGCGCCGAGCCCGGTCAGCATCCGCCGGGTACGCACCACCCGCACCGCCAGCACCACGGCACCGACCAGTGTGGCGAGCGCCAGGATGCTGGCGATCACCACGAGGACCCACGCCTGTCGGGACATGCCGTCACGCTAGCCCACCCGAGCCCGCGCGGCTCAGAACGCGGGCACCGTCGCACGACCGCGTGCTGTCACCTTGTTCTCCCGGGTCTGCTCGACGTTCTCCCGAGGCTGCGCGCCCACCGGTCGGGCAACCTCGCTCAGCGGCAGCACCGACGCCGACTCGGCGACCCGTCGGCCGGTCGCGGCGTGCGCCTCCTCGCGCAGACTGCGCGCCGCGGCCACCGCCAACTCCGCCGCCCGCCACGCGGTCTGTTCCCGCTCGCGGGCTGCGGCGTGCCGGGCCGCCAGATTGTCCCGGATCGCCCGCTGGAGCACCAGCTCCTGCTCGACCGGGTGCAGTCGCGGGTCCCAGCCGTCGCGGTGCGCGAAGACGTCGCTGAGCTGCTCCACCGACAGCTCCCGCCGCCAGTACGCATCCAGTGCCGCCCGGTGCAGGTAGCGCTCGCGGTCGGCGTACTCGGCGGGGGTCCGTGCGGTGTGCGGCAGCGGCATCGCCGCCGCCGCGTCGAGCCGCCGTACGCCGGCCTCGGCCGCCTCGTAGGTCAGCCAGGCCGCCTCGACCGCCTCCTGCGCGGCCACCCACTCCGCCCGGCGGCGCCGCACGGTGGTGGTCGCCCGCTCCGCCGCCACCGCGACCTCCTGCGCGTAGCGGCTCTGCTCCCGCTCCTCCTGGGCCTGCTCAAGTTGGCTCGGCATGGCGGCGCGGCGGATCCGGGAGCCCGGGTCGAAGCGGAGCCGGCCGGGCCGCAGCAGGAGAGCGGAGACAGCGACGGCCACCACCCCGAGCAGGCTCAGCCAGATGACGGCGGCCCGGGAGAGGTCTGGCAGGACGGCGGAGAGGATGGTTTGCATGATCAGCACCTCGCGGTCGAAGGCGGGTATCGACGGGCGGCAGAAAGCCCGGTAGCACCGGTCGGCTCGGTGGCGGGATGGTCCCGTCGACGGCAACCTCAGGCGCCGTGCGGGAGGATCAGCCGGGATCGGGCCCCGGGGATGGCCGGGCCTGGCTCAGCGGGCGGGCGGGCCGCGTCGTGCAGGAGAGCCACGGCCGGGATCGATGGCCGGGACGTGCACCGGGCCCGCCGCGACCGGACCGGTCGCCGTGGCGGTATCGAGCGTGCCAGCCGGCGGGGCCTCAGCGGGCTGGGCGGCCCGCTGACTGGCCGGGCCGGCGTCGGGGCGGACACTCGCCACCTGGCTGCTCACGGCACTGGGCCGCAGCTGCGTGGGGGCGGGCGGTGGGGTCGCGGCGAGAGCGGCACCGAGGCCGACCGCGAGCACCAGCGCGGTGACCGCCAGGCGGGTCAGTTCCCGCAGTGACCGCAGCACAGCCCACCTGGCTGGGCGGACAGACGCTGCGGACGACACCCGACCAACCTATCGCCCGTCCTGGCCTACCGCAGCACGGCGATGGACGGCGCAGGCGTGACCACCACCACCATGCGCACTGTGGACGCCGTCGGTCGGGACCGGGAACGGCAGTGCCCCCGACCGGATCG
Source organism: Micromonospora sp. NPDC048842 (assembly GCF_040649935.1). Classification (NCBI taxonomy): domain Bacteria; kingdom Bacillati; phylum Actinomycetota; class Actinomycetes; order Micromonosporales; family Micromonosporaceae; genus Micromonospora; species Micromonospora sp. NPDC048842. The sequence continues at coordinate 89,722 of NZ_JBEZGK010000020.1, forward strand.
GGTCCGATCGGGGGCACCGTGCATCGTCGGGGCGGCACCGCCGGTGGTGCGTGCGTGCCGGCGGCAGGCCGTAATCAGTCGCCGGTGCCGAGCACCGGAGGCGCGGCCTTGTCGTCGCCCTGCCACACCATCTCGTCCTCGGTCAACCAGGTCAGCCGCTCGTCGGAGTCGTCGTCCTGCGCTCGACCCTGCCCGCCGAGAACACCGGGTCGGCCGCTGCCGGACCCCGGTCGGGCGTTGCCGCCGGCCATGGCCGGGCGTCCGCCGCTCCCACCGCGCTGGCCGTCGATGCTGCGCCCGACCCCGTTGGCGGCGCGGGTCTCCGTCGCGGCCGCACCACCGCCGGTCGGTCGAGTCGAGGTGGGGGGCGCGTTGCCCGAGCCCGCGAGCGCGCCGCTGCGCAACACCCCGCCGGCCGGTGAACCGCCCTGTGCTCCGTAGAGCAGGCCGGGACCGGTGCTCGCCGCAGTGGGCGCGCCGGCCGGCCCGGACAGCCCGACCAGCCCGGCGGCACCACCACCGAGCAGCGCGCCGCCGACGAGTGGGTCGGCTCCGGCGAGGGAGGTGCCGCGGTCAGCAAGGTCGCCGCCAGCGCCGATCGGCGTGGCGCCGACAGCCGGGCTGCCACCGGTGCCCGAGCCGACCTCGCCCGTGGTCGAACCGTCGCCCGGCAGTTGGGTAACGCGGTCGGGCGACGAGATGGTCGCGTCGCCGGTGCGCGCGGTGTCCGCGCCGGTGTTGGGACCGCCGGAGACCCTGGCGATGGCCGAGACACTCTGTGGCGTCGTCGGATCCTTGCGGGCGGTGGTCGGAGTGTCCGGGTCCGGCGGGGGCGGCTCGACCACCCGGTCGTAGGCGGAGAGTTCGTAACTGTTGGCCAGGCCGGCCACCAGGTTCACCATCCGCTGGTGGGCCTTCTCCTGCTCGGCCTTGTCCTGCTGGTGACCCGCGATGCCGCCGACGATCAGACCGGTCAGACCGAAGGCGGCGCCACCCTTGATCGCACCACCGATCGCCTTGTCGTTGTCGTCGGTCTCCTCAGGGCTCTCGGCCTGCTTGTGGGCGACGCGCAGATGGTCGGCCATCATGGTCAACCCCTGCTTGATGCCGGCCATCCCTTCACCCAACGCGTCGGTGTGGGCGACGATGAAGCTGAGTCGCCGGTGGAACTCCCGACCCGCCGAACCCGTCCACGTGTTGCTGAGCTTGTCGAGGTCGCCGCTCAGCTCCCGGCCGAGGCCGTCGAGGATGCCCTTGAGCTCGGCCCACTGGGTGGCCACGCCCTCGATCTGCTCCGGCTTGCCCGCCATCAGGCCGTCGTACAGCTGCTGGTGGCTGTTGCCCTGGTAGCGCTGGGTGTATTCAGACACGCCCGTCCTCCTTCGGCTGCAACACGCGGTCGACAGGGGTCAGCGCGGCGGTGACGTCGTCGGCGTTGGCCGCGTTACGGGCCTCGGCGGTGCGGTAGTTGCTCAGGATCGTGCTGGTCGCCTGCTGCGCCGCCAGCACCGCCTGCCGGATTCGTTCGGCCTGCTCGACATAGGACTGGTGGACCTCGCTGTAGCGACGCGCCTTGTCGGTGGCGTCGAAGAACGAGCCCAGCGCCGGAGGACGGCACTGCATCTCGGTGTTGAGCTTGCGCAGCACCGACTCGGCCTGGCTCAACCGCGACGCCAGGTGCTCGTGGAAGTCCTCAAGGGACAACAGGTCGACTTCCGTACGCCCGGCCATGGCAACATCCCCGTCGTTCTGGTTGACAACCGTCAGCGACATCCAGGTTAGTCCACCAGTGCGACTCCGGGCGACCCGTCGAAGCCGCTCAGCCGTCGGCGCCGGTCGATCCCGTTGACCCCCCGCCGGTTCCGCCGCTCGACGGGGTGCCACTGGCCGACCCCGACGGTGTCGACCCCGACGGTGGCGCCGCGGACGGCGTGCCCGAGGGCGGCACCGCGGATGGTGAGCCCGACCTCGGCGCGGCCGACGGTGGTGCGGACGGCGCCGGCCCGTCGGCAGTGAAGACGGCGAACGCGTCCTCGCGGTCCAGAGTCGGCCCGGTCGGGATCAGTGCGAGCAGCGAGCCGGGCACCGCCAGCGGGGTGATCCCGCCGTAGCCGAGCACGTCCAGCGTCGCCGCCGAGCCGAGCGGATACCGGATGCCCTGCGGGCTGATCAGGTAGATCGTCGACCCGGCGGCGCCGGACCCGCTGGTCCCGGCACCGGGTGAGGCCTGCGCGATGACACCCTTGCCGCCGGGCAGCAGCACCGCCTCGGCGGTGCGTACGGCGTCGCGCCTGGTCTGGCGCACGGGCACCAGGCCCGGATCGCTGTCGGTCAACTCGGTCGGCACCCGGTCGAAGACCTCCAGTGTGGTGGTCGGCGGACCGCCCGCGATGCCCTTGCGGTACGTCGCGCACAGCGTGGTCTGACCGGGCTGGGCCGGGTAGAGGGCGGGCATCGTCGGGGGCACACCCTCCTCCTCGATCCGCCGCTCCTCGAACGCCTCGCTGGCCTGGTTCGGTGTGATGTCGGTGATCCGACCGCCGTTGCTGACGAGCAGCAGAGCGGTGATCTCACTGATCGAGACGAGAGCGTCCCGGGTCAGCACGTAGTGCCGCCCGGCGGCCTTGAACACCGAACCGACGTCGTGCGTCTGCCCGGCCACCGTGCGACTGCTGGGCTCGCCCTCACCGGGCAGCGACGGCCGGCGTAGCGGTGGCCCGGCCGGCACGGCGTTGAGCAGTTGCTGCCCGACCTGGAGTCGCTCGGTGCCGGCCATCCGCAGCGCCGTGATCGTGCGGGACGGATCGAGCAGTTGGAGTCGGGTGTTGTTGGTGACCAGGTACCGCTGGTCGTTCACCGAGACCAGCACCGCCCGGTCACCCAGCGGCGTGCCGCCGGGCAGCGCGCGATCGATCACCAGCCGGGTGCTGGACCGCTGCCTGTCGACCGGGTCGGGTACGTCGCAGACCGACCACGGCAGCCCGGTCAGCGACTTGCGGTCCGGCAGAGCGTCCGGTGCCCCGACGATGCCGACGGTGACGCCGCGGGGCCGGTCCCGCAGCGACGCCTGGGACATCGTCCGCACCTGGGCACTCGCGTCGTTCACGATGAGGCGCGCCGAGGTGTAGTTGAGCGTCGGGTGCAGCTTGCCCTCGATGAACACGTACGTCGCGCCGGTCTCCCGTTCGATGACCAGGGTCTGGTCGTCCAGCGGCGCCGCGCCACCTGTCAACTGGCCGTAGGCACCCACCCCGCCGAGCACGATGGCGGCGGTGAGGACACTGCCGAAGACGGCCATGCCGAGACGTCGCATCGGCAGGTTGGTGGTCTCCGGATCGCCCGACAGCAAGGCGGAGACGATGCGGCGGGTGACGAAGCGGTACGCCTGCACCTGATCGCGGCGGGTCCGCATGACTTACCTCCGGCGGGGTGGATCCGCGACGATCAGGGTCGGGGTGCCGTCGCGGACTTCCCTACGATAAGGGGCCGACGGTGGTTCCTTGGGACCGCCGCTCGTGGCCGGCACCGGAGGAGACCCGGCGCAGAGTCGTACCGTCCAGGAGGGACAGTCAGCGATGACGCAGGTTCAGGCGCCACCCGTCCGAGCGGTCACGGACCCTGTCGACGTTCCGACCCGGCCGGCGCCCCCGGCCGAGCGGCCCGGCCGTGGGCGGGTGGGCCCCGTGCTGGTCGGGCAGCTCGTCGTACTGGAGTTGTGCGTGGTCGGCGTCTGGGCCGCCACGGCCGGGCCCAGCTGGGTGCTCGCCGCGGCGGGCGCCGCGGCGCTGCTGGTCGCCCTGGCGGCCTTCGCCCGTCGGGGTGGTCGCTGGTGGTTCGAGGACCTGCTGCTGCGCCGGCGGTTGCGGCGACGCGGCGAGCGGGCGTCGGCTGCGCTGGCCAGCGGTACGGCGACCGACCCGAGGTTGGCTGCGCTCGCTCCTGAGCTGAGCGTCATCGAGCTGACCGACCGAGGCACCCGGCTCGGCATCGGGCGTGACGACCAGGGCTGGTTCGCCGCGGTCGCCCTGCAGTCCGCGACCGGTGCGGCGGTCGGCTCCGTCGACGCCGCCGCTGTGGACCGCGCGCTGCGGGTGCTCGCGGATTTCAGCGCCCCGGTCTCCCGGGCCCAGGTCGTCGCGCACACGTTGGTCTGGTACCCGGCACCCGGTGCGCCGCCGGCTGCCCACCGGACCGTGTGGGTGGCGGTGCGGCTCACCGTCCGGGACGCCCGGGTCGAGGCGGTGAGCCGGGGCGGCGGGTTGACCGGCGTCCATCGGACGGTGGCGGCCGGGATCGGCCGGCTCGGCAAGGCGCTGACCTCGGCGGGGCTGGCCCATCGCCCGCTGGGCCGGGAGGAGCTACGCGCGGCCATCGTCTCGGCCGCCGGTCTGGACCTGGTGCCCGAGGCGCCGGCGGAGAGTTGGCGTGGGTTGCGGGGCGGCGGCTGGACGCACCGCTGCATGGCGCTGCGGGGCCGCTTCGACGCGCCGCTCGGTCCGCTGGTGGACGCGATCACCGCGACCTCGGCGCCGTCGCACACGGTGGCCGTGACCGTCTCGTCGGACGGTCGGGTGGCGGCACCGCTGCTGCGGGTCGCGGCGATGGACAACCACGTCGAGGCCCTGGTCAAGGTGGTTCGTGAGGTCGCCGACCGGGTGGGCGCGTCCACCCGGCCGATGGACGGTCAGCATGCTCCGGGCGTCTACGCGACCGCTCCGGTCGCATCGGCGATGGGCGTCGCCACCGGTCCGCGGTCGCGCTGACCGGGCCGGCGGCGCACGGTCAGGGTCGGAGGTTGACGATCCAGCCGTAGAGGCCGCAGACCCAGAAGGCGAGCGGCACCAGCGAGATGATGAGCAGGATCTCGGCGATGTCGAGCAGGCGGCCCCAGACCGGCGAGATGCGCTTGCCGGCGACGGTCAGACCGTAGATCAGGCTGATCACCGCAGCGAGCACCAGACCGCCCAGGATCAGGCCGAGCCGGACCGGCAGCGACCCACCGGCGAAGGTGGTCGCGGCGGCCAGGCCCAGACCCACGGTGCCGGCCAGCAGCACCGGGGTGCGCTGGGCCCGGCCCAGGAGGGGGCGGGCCCGCAGCAGCGCCAGCAGGGCCAGCACCAGGCACAGCAGCACCGCGGGCAGGCGGCCGTCCAGGGCCAGTACGAGTTGTGCGCCCAGCACCAGCAGCGAGACCGTCCACAGCAGACCGGTGAGGAACTGGTCGGCGCGCTCACTCTGCTGGAGCACCTGCCGGCCGTCCACCGACTCGCTGTCGGTCTTCAGGTCCTCCGGGCCGGTCGGAATCGACGGCACCGGCAGTCGGGCCAGCCGGTAGGCCATCATCGGCAGCGCCGGCACCACGCCGAACGCGACAGCCGCGACCACCGCGGCGGAGGCCGCCGCGTCCAGGCCGAGGGCCAGGCAGAGCACAGCGCCCAGGCCGGTCGCTGCCGCGACACCGATCGCCGCGAAGAAGAGGGGGTACCGGTCGCCGACAGCCAGCACTGCCACCGCGCCGGCCACCACCGCGGCGGTCGCCGCGAGAAGGACATGCGGACTGGCCAGGTCGGTCAACGATCGATCGCCGGCGAGCAGTAGCAGGCCGCCGGTGGCCGCGTGCACCAGACCGACCAGGGCCAGCACCGCGCCGATGCCGCTGTCACCGGCGGCCCTGGACAGCACCGCCGCGCCCACCAGCAGCGCCACCGCGACCAGCAGCGCGGCCAGCGCGCCGGGCAGGTGCGGCGGACCTGCGAAGAGGGCTGCCAGCGCGCCGGCGCCGAACGCCGCCGCCGCGAAGACCACAGCGAAGGAGCGGGTCGCGCCTACCTGCCACGCGCCGGGGCGCTGGTTGGTAGCGGTGGCGACCGCGTCCACCACGTCGTCGAAGACGATCTCCGGCGCCGCGTCGGACCGGGGGTTGAAGTAGAGCACCTCACCGTCGCGGACGCTGAGCTGCGCCGCGGTACGACCACCGTCGAGGGGCGCGCCGCCCAATCGGGACAGTGCCCATCCGCCGTGCCGCGCACCCTCGTCGGCCATGTCCTCACCGGCATAGCGCAGCAGGGTGGGGAGCAGGTCGGCCAACGGCACGTCCGACGGCAGCGCCAGATCCATCCGGGTACGCGGAGCCACGATGGTGATCCGGCTGAGACCACCGGTCGCCGTCTTCGTCGCCACAGTGGCCTCCAGGTGTGCGTCTGTGATCGGCTGACTGGAATGCTGCGGTCCGGGTCCACCGCGCACACGGCAGATTACCTACGATGACGGCACGTACGATGCCCACCCGCGGGCGGTGTTCCGCGGGCGGCACGTCATCAGGGCCGCTTCTGGGGAGGAGACAGCCGTGAGCACTGTGGTGTTCCGCCGGCTCACGCGTCAGCCGGGGCCGGCCTTACCGCGCGGCGAGGTGCTGCTGGAATCGCCTCCCGAGCTGCCCGAGCCGACGCCCCGCGGGATGGGGCAGCTGCTCATGATCCTGCCGATGTTCTGTGGGGTCGGCGCCATGGCGTTCCTCTACGCCGGCAAGGGCGGCGGCATGATGACCTACGTCGCCGGTGGTCTGTTCGGTGTCTCGATGCTCGGCATGGCGATCGGCTCGCTGGCCAACAGCGGTGGCAAGGACAAGGCGGAGCTGAACGCCGATCGCCGCGACTACATGCGCTACCTGGCGCAGATGCGCAAGCGCACCCGGCGTGCCGCCGAGCAGCAGCGGGCCGCGATGGCCTGGCGGCACCCGGAGCCCGACGCGCTCTGGTCGATCGCCGCGTCCCGGCGACTCTGGGAGCGGCGGATCACCGAGGACGACTTCGGCGAGACCCGGATCGCCCTCGGCCCGCAGCGCCTTGCCGTGGAGATCGTCCCACCGGAGACGAAGCCGGTGGAGGACCTGGAGCCGATGAGCGCCATCGCGCTTCGCCGGTTCGTCCGGGCACACTCCACGGTGCCGGACCTGCCGACGGCGCTGTCGGTGCGCGCGTTCAGCCGGGTGGTGCTGCGCGGCGACCGTGAGCCGGTGCTCGACCTGACCCGGGCGGCGCTGGGGCAGCTGGCCACCTTCCACGCACCTGACGATTTGGTGATCGCGGTGGTCGCCGCACCCGACCGGCAGTCGTCCTGGGGCTGGGTGAAGTGGCTGCCACACGCCCACCACAGCGGTCGTACGGACGCGGCCGGCGCGCGCCGGCTGGTCTTCGCCAGCCTGGCCGAGGCCGAGGCCTCGCTCGTCGCCGAGCTGGCCGGGCGGCCTCGGTTCGCGCCGGAGGCCAAGCCTCTGACCACCGCCCCGCACCTGGTCGTGGTGATCGACGGCGGGGAGATCTCGCCGACCTGTCAGCTGGTTGGCCCGGGGCTGCTCGGCGCCACAGTGATCGACCTCTCCGGGACTGTGCCGCGCGACGCCGGCCGCTGGCTGCTCTGCCTCGACGTGAACGACGGAGGCTCACTCGACCTGGTCCGGGGCAGTTCGTCGTCGACGCTGGGCCGGCCCGACCGGCTCAGCGCCGAGGCCGCCGAGGGGCTGGCCCGACAGATCGCCCCCTTCCGGCTCTCCCAGCAGCAGACCGGCGGCGACGAGCCGCTGGCCCGCAGCACGGAGCTGCCGGATCTGCTCGGCGTCGGTGACGCCGCGGCGGTGGACGTGCAGAACACCTGGCGCCCGCGTGGGCACCGCGACCGGCTGCGCATCCCGCTCGGCGTCGGCCCGGACGGCAACGTGGTCGAGCTCGACTTCAAGGAGTCGGCGCACGAGGGCATGGGCCCGCACGGTCTGGTGATCGGTGCGACCGGCTCCGGCAAGAGCGAGCTGCTGCGTACGGTGGTGGCCGCGTTGGCGGTGACCCACTCGTCGGAGGAACTGAACTTCGTCCTGGTCGACTTCAAGGGCGGCGCGACCTTCGCCTCGCTGGAGGCGCTGCCGCACACCAGCGCGGTGATCACCAACCTGGCGGACGAGCTGCCACTTGTCGACCGGATGCGCGACGCGCTCGCCGGCGAGATGGTGCGCCGGCAGGAGCTGCTGCGGGCGGCCGGCAACTACGTCTCCCGCTTCGAGTACGAGAAGGCGCGCTCGGCCGGTGAGCCGCTGGCGCCGATGCCCAGCCTGCTGATCATCTGTGACGAGTTCAGCGAGCTGCTCGCCGCCAAACCGGACTTCATCGACCTGTTCGTGATGATCGGCCGGTTGGGTCGGTCCCTCGGCGTGCACCTGCTGCTGGCCAGCCAGCGCCTCGAGGAGGGCAAGCTGCGGGGCCTCGACACGCACCTGTCGTACCGGATCGGTCTGCGGACGTTCTCCGCCGTGGAGAGCCGGATCGTGCTCGGCGTACCGGACGCGTACGAGCTGCCGAACGCGCCGGGCCACGGCTACCTGAAGACGGACACCAGCACCATGCTGCGGTTCCGGGCCGCGTACGTGTCGGGGGCGTACCGGGCGCCGGGGCAGCAGGCCTCCGCCTCGCAGGCGCTGGTGCAGCGCCGGATCGTGCCGTACGGTCTCGATTTCGTTCCGGTGCAGGTCCCGCAGGTGCCGGTTGCCACCGCTCCGGAGCCGGAGCAGCCGGCCGACGGCAAGGCCGTGGCGATGCTCGACGTGCTGATCGACCAGCTCAAGGGCCGGGGCCGCCCGGCCCACCAGGTGTGGCTGCCGCCGCTGGCCGACCCGCCGGGCCTGGGTGAGCTGCTCGGCCCGCTGGCGGTCGACCCGACCTACGGGCTGTGCACCGCCTCCTGGCCCGGGCGCGGGCGACTGACAGTGCCGGTCGGCGTGGTTGACCGCCCCTACGAGCAGCGCCGGGACCCGATGATGGTGGAGCTGGCCGGGGCCGGCGGCAACGTGGTCATCGTCGGTCGGTCGATGAGTGGCAAGAGCACGATGCTGCGTACGCTGCTCGCCTCGCTGGCGCTCACGCACACGCCGCGGGAGGTGCAGTTCTTCTGTCTGGACTTCGGCGGGGGTGCGCTGCGCAGCATGGAGCGGTTGCCGCACCTGGCCGGGGTGGCGGGTCGGCGCGACGTCGAGGCGGTCCGCCGGACGGTGGCCGAGGTGGTCGCCGTCCTGGACGAGCGGGAGGCTCGTTTCGCCCAGCACGGCATCGACTCGGTGGCGAGTTACCGCCGTCGTCGTGCCGCCGGTGAGTTCGCGGACGACCCGTTCGGCGACGTGTTCCTGGTGGTGGACGGGTGGAACACACTGCGCCAGGAGTACGAGGAGCTGGAGCAGACAATCACCACGTTGGCCAACCGGGGCCTCGGCTTCGGTGTGCACGTGGTGCTGACCGCCGTACGGTGGGCGGAGATCCGGATCAACATGCGGGATCTGCTCGGCACCAAGTTGGAGCTGCGCCTCGGCGACGCGTCCGAGTCCGAGATCGACCGTCGGGCGGCGAACAATGTGCCGGAGAAGTCGCCCGGTCGCGGCCTGACCCGGGACAAGCTGCACTTCCTCACCGCCATCTCGCGGATCGACGGTCGTCGCGACATCGACGATCTGAGCGAGGCCTCGCTGTCCCTGGCCGGGCACGTGGCGGCGAACTGGCCGGGTCGTCCGGCGCCGAAGGTGCGGTTGCTGCCGCGCCGGCTGCCGGTGGCGGAGCTGGCCCGGATCATCGACCGGTCGGCACCCGGCCTCCCGGTCGGTGTCAACGAGTCGGCACTCGCGCCGGTCTACCTGGACCTGGCCAACGAGCCGCACCTGACGGTCTTCGGTGACGCGGAGTGCGGCAAGACCAATCTGCTGCGCCTGATCGCCAGGGGGATCACCGAGCGGTACACGCCGGCGCAGGCCCGGCTGGTGATCGCCGACTACCGGCGTGGCCTGCTGGGGGCGGTGGAGGGTGACCACCTGCTCGACTACGCCCCGTCGAACCAGGCGTTCGCCCAGGGGCTCGGGTCGATCCGCAGTGCGCTGTCCAACCGACTGCCCGGCCCGGACGTGACGACCGCCCAGCTCCGTGATCGGAGCTGGTGGAAGGGTCCGGACCTGTACATCCTGGTGGACGACTACGACCTGGTGGCCTCTGGCGGTAGCAACCCGCTGAGCGCCCTCCACGAGCTGTTGCCACAGGCCCGCGACATCGGTCTGCACCTGATCGTCACGCGCCGGGTCGGTGGTGTCTCCAGGGCGCTGTACGAGCCGGTGCTGCAACGGCTGCGCGAGTTGGACTCGCCGGGCCTGCTGATGTCCGGAAACCGGGAGGAGGGCGCGGTCTTCGGCACGTTGCGGCCGAGCCCGCAGCCGCCCGGCCGGGGCACCCTGGTTCGCCGTCGTGATGGCCAGCAGCTGATTCAGACCGCCTGGTCCGAGCCGACCTGAGCGCTGTCGGTCGTTCGGTAGGGGGTGGTGAGCCGTTCCGGTCCGATTCACCACCATCCATCGAACGTCACCGGTCAGGGCTGCGAGGGCTGGACACGTTCCGCTACGGTCTTCACAGGAGTGTCCGTCGGTGGGGTGTTGCTGCCTTGCCGCGGGGGAGGGGTGCGGCGAAGCCGCCACCACAACAGACGGAAGGGTGTGAAGCATGGCGTTCGAGGTCGAAGCTGCGACTCTGCATACCGCCGCGAGTGACGTGCGGTCCACGCGCAGCGAGGTCGACGGCGAGCTGAAGAAGCTGTGGAACGTCGTCGATGACCTGGCCATCGCGTGGAAGGGTCAGGCGTCCACGGGCTTCCAGTCGCTGATGACGCGCTGGAACGAGGACACCGTCAAACTGCTGACGGCGATGGACAGCATCGCTGACCTGCTCGACAAGTCGGGTACGACGCACCAGGTCAACGACGAAGAGCAGCAGCAGATGCTGGACAAGTTCCACTCTGCTCTCAACCCGTGATCCGTAGCCGGCAGAGGAGGAAATCGTGACGATCAAAGTTGACTATGCGGTCCTCGAGAGCAGCAACCAGCAGATGCAGGCCATCTCGAAGACCCTCGAGGAAAAGCTTGACACGCTGCGGTCGATGCTGACCAAGCTGCACTGGGACGGCGAGGACCGGGTTGCCTACGAGCAGCACCAGGCGAAGTGGGACGCGGCGGTCCGGGACATCAACCGGATCCTGAACGAGATCGGCGGTGCCGTGGGCATCGCCCGCGAAAACTACCTCACCACGGAGATGAGCAACTCCAAGGTGTGGAGCTGAGGCATTCGCACGAGCGGCTCCGGTCCGGTTCGCCCGGCCCGGAGCCGCTTTGTGTTGGGCGTCGGCGCTGGGCTGCGGTGTGCCGCTCAGTCGGCGGTTGGCGCGTCGGTGCGTCGGCCGGGGCGCCAGTCGCGTCGGCGGCCGAGGGCCATGATCGGTCGCGCTACCAGCAGCAACACGGCGAGTAGCCCGCCGATGACCGCCGCCCAGATCGCGGCGGGGCGCTGCCAGCTCAGCGGGTCGTCCCGCACGGCGGGCGCCGGGAGCGCGCCGGCCGGCGGGTTCGCCCTGGTGCCGAGCAGGCTCGACACTGCCCGGTACGGGTTGACCATCCCGTACCCGATGTCGGCGTTCTGACCCTCGGGTGGGTTGTCCGCGGTACGTTTCACCCGATCCGCGACCTGCTGCGGGTCGAGACTCGGGTAGGCGGCCCGGACCAGCGCGGCCACTCCCGACACGTACGCGGCGGCGTAGCTGGTGCCGCCCTCCGGCACGGTGCGGTAGCCGCTGTTTCCGGGCGCCGGCCCGACGATGTTCATCCCGGGTGCGGCGATGTCGACGTAGTCGCCGCTGATCGAGGTGCCGACGTGGCCGCCCTGCTCGTCCACACCGCCCACCGCGATCACGCCGGGGTACGCGGCCGGGTAACCCGGCAGGTTCTGCGAATCTTCCGACCGGTTGCCCGCGGCGGCGACCAGCACCACCCCCTTGGCCAGCGCGCGCTCGACGGCCTCCGTCAGTTCGGGGCGGGGGATCGTGGTCAGGGACAGGTTGATCACGTCGGCGCCCTGCGCGACCGCCCAGTCGATGGCCGCGGCGATCTGCGCGGGGAGTTGCGGGTTGTTGACCGCGCCGAGCTGCGGCAGAACCCGGATCGGCAGGATGCGGGCGGCCGGGGCGATGCCGCTGAAGGGGACGACAGTGCCCTCCCGGCCCGCGATGATGCCGGCGATCAGCGTGCCGTGCCCGGCCTCGTCGCACTGGCCCTGCCGGGCCGGCAGGCCGTTGAAGTCGCGACCCTCGAGCACCTGCCCCTTGAGGAGCGGGTGGGCGGCGGAGACTCCGGAGTCGATCACGGCAACCGTGATCCCGGCGCCCCGGGACAGCGGCCAGGCCGAGGACGGCTCCAGCCGGCGCAGCGCCCACGGCATCTGGGTCAGGCTGTCGGTGCCGGTGGGACCGCAGAGGGGCGGCGCGGCGGTCGCGGGGGAGGGTGCCACCAGGCCGGCGCCGAGCAGGACCGCCAGCGTTCCACTGAGGACGCCGCGAAGGGCACGGCGGGACGGGGTCGCGCTCAACGGCGGGCATTCGCGCACCCGCAAAGGTTACCGCCGTGACCGTCGGTCAGCGGCCCCGGTGACCGGGGTCAGGCCCGGGGCTCCGCCTTCGCTGTGGGAACGTCGGCGAACAGCGCGAGCAGGTCGCCGACCTGCCGGTCGGCCTCGGCGGGGTGCCGGAACCGGCCGGCCGGGTTGAGGGTGTATTCGTTGCGGCGCCCGACCCTGGTGCGGTGCAGGTAACCGCCTGCCTCCAGGTCGGCGACGATCGCCTGCGCGGCCCGTTCGGTCACCCCGACCTCGGCCGCGACGTCGCGTAGCCGGGCGGTCGGGTCGCGGGCGATGGCCAGCAGCACGTGCCCGTGGTTGGTGAGGAACGTCCAGTTCCGCCCGCCGCCGGTGTCGTCCGTCACCGTGCTCGCCATCGTGTGACCGCCTTTCCGGATGTCCGCCTGCCCTCGCGAGAGTCTGGTCCGCGCTGCCCTGGGAAGGTTGCCCAGGGGGTGGCCGGAGTCAACGTATGAAATCTAAATCACGCATACCTTGACGCATCTTACGGTGCGTGTGACGGTGGAGCACGAGCCAGCGCCCGCCCGCCCGGCCGGCGGAAAGCCGGCTTGACCAGGCCAGATGCGTCGAGACGAGGTGCGGGATGAGTCATACCGGGAGCTCCGGAGGTCAGCCGGGTCCGCAGCGGACCACCGACCGGGCCACCGCGCTCAGCGAGCCGACCCGGGCGTACGCCGAGCTGGTCGCCGGCAACCGGCGCTTCGTCGATGGCGCCCCACGCCACCCCAACCAGGATGCCGGGCACCGGGCCGCCGTGGCCGACGGGCAACACCCGTTCGCGGTGATCGTCGGCTGTTCCGACTCGCGGCTCGCTGCCGAGATCATCTTCGACCGGGGTCTGGGCGACCTGTTCGTGGTTCGCACCGCCGGGCACACCGCCGGCCCCGAGGTGCTCGGCAGCGTCGAGTACGCGGTGACAGTGCTCGGCACCCCGCTGGTGGTGGTGCTTGGCCACGACTCGTGCGGTGCGGTGCAGGCCGCCCGGGAGTCCGCCGCGACCGGAACCGCGCCGAGCGGTCATCTGCGCGCTGTGGTCGACGCCGTGCTGCCCAGCCTGCGCCGCGCCGAGGCCGAGGGCGTGGACGACATCGACGGCATCGTCGACATCCACATCGCCCAGACCGTCGAGACGTTGCTCGGGCAGTCTCCCGTGCTGGCCGACGAGGTGGCGCGGGGGCGGTGCGCGGTGGTGGGGGTGTCCTACCGGCTGGCCGCCGGAGCGGTGCGCCCGGTGGCCGCCGTGCCAGCCGGCTTCGCGACGTTGGCGACAGCGGCCGGATCGCCCGAGTCGACCGACCCGGCCGCGCCTGCCACAGTCTGACGCGACGAGGGCCGCTCCGCGTCACGCGGAACGGCCCTCGACGGGAATCGTGCGGGTCAGAGCAGCGACATGTGGACGTGGTCGGTGTGGTTCGACGGCCCGCTGTACGAACTCCAGCCGGTGGCCGGGAACCAGATCTGCCGGTTCCAGATCACGTAGTAGATGCCGAGCCGGTCGGCGTTACGGATGAGGAACGCGGCGACGTTGTTGCCGTACGTCCGGGTGTCGTTGTTGTGCCACGGGGAGAACCCGCTCTTCTGTAGCGACCAGTCGCAGGCGCGGCCCTTCGGGTGCTCCCACGGCCCACCGGGGCGGTAGCAGCCGACGAACCGGTTGAAGCCGGCCGCCTTGACCTCCTTGTACGCGTGCAGCGTGCGCGGCGTGACGCAGCCGGACGTGGTGGGGTCCTTCTCGCTGCACGACTGCGGCTTCCAGTCACCGTCGGCCGTGCGACCCGGGCCGATCTTCGCGACCTTGGAGGTGGCGTCCACCAGGCCGCCGGTGAAGCCCTTCCCGCCCACGAGGGAGAGCGCCTTGTCGGCCTCGCTCTTGCGCTTCGCCATCAGGGCCGTCTGCTTCTGCTGCTCCCGAACCTCGGTGTCGAGGGCCAGCTTGGCCTGCTCGGCGCGGGCCTTCACCTCGTTGACCTCGGAGAGCTTCTTCTCGTTGACCATGTTCATCTCGTCGAGCAGCCCGGCGCGCTGGACGAACGAGTCGGGAGCGTCGCTCTCCAGCAGCATCGCGACCGCGCCGATCCGGCCGGTCCGGTACGCCTGGGCGGCGATCTGCCCGACCTGCGGGGCCAACGCGTCCAGGTCGGCCTTGGCCCGGTTGACCTCCGCGGCCAACTCGCCCTGCCGCTTCTTGGATTTGTCCAGCTTGGACTTTGCGGCGGAGTAGTCGCGGTTGGCCTGCTCGATGACGTCGTTGAGCAGCTTGGGCTCGCCGTCCTCCTCGTGCCCGGACGGTGTGGGGTTCGTCGGGGCGGCGTGCGCCGGCAGCGGCCCGGCGAGCACTGTCAGTGCGGCGATCACGGCCACCACGGGTGTCAACCAGCGGCGTAGGGGTGCCGTCACAATGTTCCCTTCCGTCGACCGCCGACCGGGTTAGCTGACGGGTTCGGGGCGGAAGTGGCCCCTACCGCTGACGCGGATTCACCCCAGGTACCTGGGTCCCCGGCTCGCCGGTTGGCGATTGGGCGGTGGCACCGCAGGCGCCGCTTCGCGCCTTCATCGGTGACCGGCAGCGAGGTTACCCGAGAGTCGACCGGCTGAGCTACGCCTGGATGCCGACCAAAAGCGTCATTTCGCCATTGCGTTGAGTGACCAGTGACGCGGTTCTCAGGGTGGATGCCCGATCTGGTCACGCTGAGGAGTGTCACCATGCCGTATCAGTGCTCCTGTTCGACTCCGGCCACCGGTCGGTGGCCTCGGATGGGGGTGCGGTCCGCGTCCGGTCCGGCTCGTCGGAGCCGGCCGTTCGCGGTGAGCTGAGTGCGGCCAGAGCCTCGCTGCGGTCCGGCTGGGGCCGGGGCGCGGGAGCGCCGGTGGACGGCGTGGCATCGCCGCGCCCGGCGGCGGTCACCACCGCTGCCAGCCCGGTGGTCAACGGCACGGCGGCGATCAGACCGAGGGTGGCGACCGCGCTGCGGACGATCTCCTGCGCGAGGAACTCACTGGTGAGGATCTGCCCGATCGGCCGCGAGTCGGCGGTCAGCAGGAGCAGCAGCGGCAGTGACGCGCCCGCGTACGCCAGCACGATGGTGTTGACAGTGGAGGCGATGTGCGCGCGGCCGACCCGGGTGGCGGCACGGTACAGCTGCAACCGGGACAGCCCGGGGTTGGCGTTCGCCAGTTCGGTGACGGTGGCTGCCTGAGTGACAGTCACGTCGTCGAGCACGCCGAGTGATCCGATGATGATCCCGGCGAGCAGCAGACCGTGCAGGTCCACGTCGCCCTGGAACATCGACAGGGTGGTGGCGTCCTCGCTGCCGAAGCCGGTGAGGTGGGTCGCGGCCGTGGCGATGGTGGCGAGCACGCCGGTCAGCACCAGGCTGCCCAGTGTGCCGAGCACCGCTACCGAGGTCTGTGCGGTGACCCCGTGGGTCAGATAGAGCACCACGAACATGATCAGGGCCGCGCCGACCACCGCCACCAGCAGCGGTGACCTGCCCGCGCTGATGCCCGGCAGCACGAAGGTGAGCAGGATGGCGAAGCTGGCGGCCAGCCCGGCGAGCGCGGCCAGACCTCGCCACCGGCCGAACGCGACGATCGCGGCCGCGAAGACCACCGCCAGCCACACCATCGGGGTGCCGCGTTGGTGCTCGGCGATGTTCCAGTTGCTGACGGCGGGATCGATCGGATCGGCCAGCTCGACCAGGACGACCTCGTCGCCGACCTCGACCCGGGGCGCGCCCGGCCCGTCCGGCACCGGTGTCCGTACCTGCTGGCCGGCGGTCGGCCCGTCGTCCACCCGGACGTCGACAGCGCCGCACCGCCCGTCGCCGACCCTTGGTGTGCCCTCCGGAACCGACGGCGCCGGCGGGCACGGCTCGCTCACCACCCGGGTGACAGTCCCGGGGTAGCGCGGCACGTCCGCACCACCATCGGTCTGTGGTGACCCGCCGCGAGGCCAGAGCAGCACCGCGGCCAGCACTGTGGCGACGAAGAGAGGTACCACAGTCACGACGAGGATCCGTCGCACCCGTGGTGGGGCGGACGGAGCGGGGTGAGTGTGGTCGGCGGCCAAGGCGAGACTCCCAACGATCCGGTGCGGGATACGGGTCAGCGGGCCGGGCGGTTCACCGTTGCGGTGGAAACGCGGCCGACGGCGGGGCGGATCGCTGCCTGACGACCGCTTGATCACAGACGGTCAGTGCTCGGCCCGGTCGGCCGGGGGCGACGCCACGACGTGGCGGCGCCGGTGCCCGACTGTGCGGCGGCATACGGAGAGCCATCGCGGGAGATGCTAGCCAGCCCTCCTGGGGGTTGCAGGTCGTGGCGGAGTGTCGGGCGGCCGAACCGCTCGCGTGGCGGTCTCCGGGGCGGCATGTTGGAGCCATGCCCGCTCCGTCACCGCCCGACCCCGATCGCCAGCGACGCGCCGGACCCATGCCGCACGAGAAACACGCCGGGCACGCCGCGCACGACAAGCACGCCGGGCACGATCCGGCGATGTTCCGCCGCCGGTTCTGGGTCTGCCTGGTGTTGACCATCCCGGTGGTGCTGACGAGTCGTCTCGTGTCGGATCAGCTGGGCCTGTCCGGGAACGACGTCCCCGGTCGGGCCTGGGTGGGGCCGGTGCTCGGCTCGGTGGTGTTCTGGTGGGGCGGTTGGCCGTTCCTGGTTGGTGCGGTTCGGGAGGTGCGGGACCGGGCGCCCGGGATGATGCTGCTGGTCGCGATGGCGATCACCGTCGCGTACGCCGCGTCGCTGGCGACCAGCGTCGGCGCCTTCGACCTGGACTTCTGGTGGGAGTTGGCCGCGCTGGTCACCATCATGCTGCTCGGGCACTGGCAGGAGATGAAGGCCATCGGGCAGGCCCGGGGAGCGCTGGCGGCGCTGGCCGCGCTGTTGCCGGACGACGCCGAACGGGTGGCGGCGGACGGGCGGGTCGAGGAGGTGCCGGTGACCGGTCTGCGGATCGGCGACGTGGTGCTGGTCCGGCCGGGGGGTCGGGTGCCGGCGGACGGCAGGGTCGTCGAGGGCCGCGCCGAGCTGGACGAGTCGATGATCACCGGGGAGTCACGGCCGGTCGCCCGGTCGACGGGCGACCGGGTGGTGGCCGGCACCGTCGCCACCGACTCGGCGATCCGGGTGCGCGTCGAGGCGTTGGGTGAGCAGACCGCCCTCGCTGGCATCCAGCGCATGGTCGCGCAGGCCCAGGCTTCCGGTGGGCGAGCCCAACTGTTGGCCGATCGGTTCGCGGCCGCGCTGTTCTACCTGGCCACCGGCACCGCCGTGCTGACGGTGCTGGTCTGGACCGCGCTCGGTCAGCCGGACGAGGCGGTGGTCCGTGCGGTCACCGTCCTGGTGATCGCCTGCCCGCACGCGCTGGGTCTCGCCATCCCGTTGGTCGTCGCGCTCTCCACGGCGCTCGCCGCTCGGTCCGGGATTCTGGTCAAGGACCGGTTGGCCCTGGAGCGGATGCGGACTGTCGGCGCGGTGCTCTTCGACAAGACCGGCACGCTGACCCGGGGCGAGCACGGGGTGACCGATCTGGTGACGGCGTCCGGCGTCGAGCGGGACGAGCTGCTGCGGATCGCGGCCGGTGTCGAGTCGGAGAGCGAACATCCGTTGGCCCGGGCGATAGTGGCGGCGGCAGGCCGGGCCGGCCCGGCCCGGGCGGCCGGGTTCCGGTCGTTGCCGGGCCGCGGTGTGCAGGCGACGATCGACGGTACGGAGTATGCGGTGGGCGGGCCGGCGCTGCTGCGCGAGCTGGGCCTTTCGGTCCCGGCGGAGCTGGAAGCGGCGACCGGGCGGTGGTCGGCGCGGGGTGCCGCGGTGTTGCACCTGGTGCGGCTACCGGACGCCGTGCTCGGTGCGTTCGCGTTGACCGACGAGGTGCGTCCGGAGGCCCGGCGTGCCGTCGACGAGCTGCGAGCCGAGGGTGTCCGCACCATCGCCATGATCACTGGTGACGCTCGGTCGGTGGCCGAGGCGGTCGCGGCCGACCTCGGCTTCCGACCTGGCGTCGACGAGGTCTTCGCCGAGGTGCTGCCGGCGGAGAAGGACGATCGGGTGGCCGAGCTGCAGCGGCGGGGGTTGGTGGTGGCGATGGTCGGTGACGGGGTGAACGACGCTCCGGCGCTGGCCCGGGCGGACGTGGGTATCGCGATCGGCGCGGGCACGGATGTGGCAATCGAGTCCGCCGGTGTGGTGTTGGCATCCTCGGACCCGCGTGGGGTGGCGGCCGTGGTCCGGCTGTCCCGGGCGTCGTACCGGAAGATGCGACAGAACCTGGCCTGGGCGGCCGGCTACAACGTGGTGGCGCTGCCGCTGGCCGCCGGGGTGCTGGCCTGGGCCGGCGTGGCGTTGAGCCCGGCGCTGGCCGCGGTGCTGATGTCGGCGTCCACCATCGTGGTGGCGCTCAACGCGCAGTTGCTGCGCCGGGTCCGTCTCGACCCCGCGCCGGACTGAGCGCTTGTCAGCCGCGCTTCATCAGCCGGCCGACCGCCGCCATCATCTCGGTGGCCATCTCGTCGGCCCGGCCCTCGGCGGCGCCCTCGTGCATGCAGTGCCGGGCGTGCCCGTCGAGCAGCCCGAGGGCCACCTTGTCGAGGGCGGCCTGGATGGCGGAGATCTGGGTGAGCACGTCGATGCAGTAGCGGTCGTCGTCGACCATCTTCTCGATGCCCCGGACCTGCCCCTCGACGCGGCGGAGCCGCGCGAGCAGCTGATCCTTGCTGGCGGTGTATCCGCGGATCGGGGTGGGTGCCGTCATGTCGACAACGATAGCGTACCCCCAGGGGGTATGGTACGGTCGGTTCTGTTGAGATACCCCCACCGGGTACCGGTACCCCGAAGGAGACGAACCGATGGTCGACACGACGTACCAGGTGCAGGGCATGACCTGCGGGCACTGTGTCAGCGCGGTCAGCGCCGAGGTCGGTGCCATCGCGGGCGTGCGTGACGTCAAGGTCGACCTCGAGGCCGGCCGCGTCACCGTCAGCAGCGATCAGCCGCTGGACACCGCGACTGTTCGAGCCGCAGTCGACGAGGCCGGCTACGACCTCGTCGACGCGTGATCGGCGGGCCGGCGTGCGCACCGTGACGAGACTGGCCGGGTTCGCCGTCGGCCTGGCGGCGATCTTCGGCACGACGTACGGGATCGGCCGGGTGGTCGACCGCGCCCCGGTGGTCGAGGGCCGGCACGACGGCGATGCCGCTCCTGCGACGGGCGAGCACGACGAGACGGCCGACCGGCTCCCCGGCGGGCTGCTCGTCTCCGAACGCGGCTACACCCTCGAACCGGTCGACGCCCCGGCCGACGAGTTCGCCTTCCGGATCGCCGGCCCGGACGGCCGCCCGGTCACCCGGTACGACGTGGCGCACGACAAGCAGATGCACCTGATCGTCGCCCGTCGGGACCTCTCCGGCTTCCGTCACGTCCACCCCGAGCTGGCCCCGGACGGCACCTGGCGGGTCGACACCCCGCTGGCCGGCCCCGGGCAGTGGCGGGCGTTCGCGGACTTCGCCCCGACCGGGGGTGAGCCGCTGACCCTCGGCGTGGACGTGACAGTCCCCGGCGAGTTGACCGAACGGCCGCTGCCCGCCCCGGCGACCAGCACCACAGTCGACGGCTACACGGTCACACTGACCGGCACGCCGCAGCCCGGCCGCACGTCGCCGCTGACACTGACCGTCAGCCGGGACGGGCAGCCGGTCACCGACCTGGAGCCCTACCTGGGCGCGTACGGGCACCTCGTGGCACTACGTCGGGGTGATCTGGCGTACCTGCACGTGCACCCGGACGGGACGCCAGGCGATGGGCGCACCCGGCCCGGTCCGGCCGTCACCTTCCTCGCCGAGGTGCCCTCGGCCGGCAGCTACCGGCTCTACCTCGACTTCCAACACGGCGGGCGGGTGCACACCGCCGAGTTCACAGTGGTGACCGGCGGTGCCCCGACCGGAGCAGCAGCCCCCACCCCGAGCGGGCCCGCACCGACCGGCGGGGCCGACCACGGCACCCCCGGGCACGGACACAACTGACGGGACCAGACGATGACCACCACCAGCAGACCGCTGCCCGAGGCGCCGAACCGGATCGAACTGGCTATCGGCGGGATGACCTGCGCCGCGTGCGCCGCCCGGATCGAGAAGAAGCTCAACCGGATGGACGGTGTGAGCGCCACCGTCAACTACGCCACCGAGAAGGCGACCGTCCGGTACGCCGACGGCGTCACGCCTGACGACCTGATCGGGACGGTGCAGAAGACCGGTTACACGGCGGCGCTGCCGGCCCCGCCCAGCGCCGAACCCCCGGTGGACCCGCTGCGGGGGCCGCGTACCCGGCTCTGGGTGTCGGTGGCCCTGAGCGTGCCGGTGGTCCTGCTGGCCATGGTCCCGGCCTGGCAGTTCGACTACTGGCAGTGGTTGTCGCTGACCCTGGCCGCCCCGGTGGTGGTCTGGGGTGGGCTGCCGTTCCACCGGGCCGCCTGGACCAACCTGCGGCACGGCGCGGCCACCATGGACACCCTGGTGTCGCTCGGCACCCTGGCCGCGTTCGGCTGGTCGCTCTGGGCGCTCTTCCTCGGTGACGCGGGGATGCCCGGCATGACGCACCCGTTCCGCTTCGACATCACCCGGACCGACGGCGCCGGCAACATCTACCTGGAGGCGGCCGCCGGGGTCACAGTGTTCATCCTGGCCGGCCGCTACTTCGAGGCCCGGTCCAAGCGGACCGCCGGCGCCGCCCTACGCGCCCTGCTCGACCTCGGCGCCAAGGACGTGACGGTGCTGCGTGACGGCGTGGAGACCCTGATCCCCGTGGACCGGCTCGCCGTCGGTGACCGGTTCGTGGTCCGCCCCGGGGAGAAGATCGCCACCGACGGGGTGGTGGACGAGGGCACCTCCGCTGTCGACGCCAGCATGCTCACCGGTGAGTCGGTGCCGGTCGAGGTCGCTCCGGGTGACGGCGTGGTCGGCGCCACGATCAACGCGGGTGGGCGGCTGATCGTCACTGCCACCCGGGTCGGCACTGACACCCAGCTCGCCCGGATGGCCGACCTGGTGGAGCAGGCGCAGAGCGGCAAGGCGGCAGTGCAGCGGTTGGCGGACCGGATATCAGGGGTCTTCGTGCCGATCGTCATCACCCTCGCCGTCGGCACGCTCGGCTGGTGGCTCGGCACCGGGGCCGGCCCGACCGCCGCGTTCACCGCCGCCGTGGCCGTGCTGATCATCGCCTGTCCGTGCGCGCTCGGCCTGGCCACCCCGACCGCGCTGCTGGTCGGCACCGGTCGGGGCGCCCAGCTCGGCGTGCTGATCAAGGGCCCGGAGGTGCTGGAGTCGACCCGCCGGGTGGACACCGTGGTGCTCGACAAGACCGGCACCGTGACGACCGGCCGGATGACGGTGGTGGACGTGATGCCGGCGAGCGGTGTGGACCGGGCCGAGCTGCTTCGGCTCGCCGGGGCGGTGGAGGCCGCCTCCGAGCACCCGATCGCCCGTGCCGTAGCCGCCGCTGCCAGCGACGTGGGCGCGCTGCTCCCGGTGACCGCCTTCGGCAACCTCGAAGGACTCGGGGTGACCGGCACTGTCGACGGGCGGGCCGTGCTGGTAGGCCGGGTCCGGCTGCTGCGCGAGCACGAGTTCGACGTACCGCCGGAGGTCGAGTGGGCAGTGCGCGACGCCGAGGCGGCCGGTCGTACGGCGATCGTCGCCGGTTGGGACGGGCGGGCCCGGGGCGTGCTCGCTGTCTCCGACGTGGTCCGGCCGACCAGCCGGGCGGCGGTGGCTCGGCTGCGCGGGCTGGGGCTGACCCCGGTCCTGCTGACCGGGGACAACACCACAGTGGCGCACGCGGTCGCCGCCGAGGTGGGCGTCGACGAGGTGATCGCCGAGGTGCTGCCGGCCGGGAAGGTCGACGTGATCAAGCGGCTCCAGGCCGAGGGACGGTCGGTGGCGATGGTGGGTGACGGGGTCAACGACGCCCCGGCGCTGGCCCAGGCCGACCTGGGCCTGGCCATGGGCACCGGCACCGACGTGGCGATCGAGGCGGCCGACCTCACCCTCGTCCGGGGCGATCTGGACGCCGCGGTGGACGCCATCCGGTTGTCCCGGCGCACGCTCGGCATCATCCGGGGCAACCTGTTCTGGGCGTTCGGCTACAACGTGGCGGCCCTGCCGTTGGCCGCCGCCGGGCTGCTCAACCCGATGATCGCCGGCGCCACGATGGCGCTGTCCTCGGTCTTCGTGGTGGCCAACAGCCTGCGCCTGCGTCGCTTTCGCCCGGCCGCCGCCGATCTGTGACGGGGGTAATGGTTGGACCGGCGACGGCGGGGGTACCTCTGTCGTTGTAGCGACGCTTGCAATGGAGGTTGGCAATGGGATTCGACGACAAGATCAACAACGCCACCGAGGACGCGACCGGCAAGCTGAAGGAAGGCGCCGGTCGGGCCACCGACAATGAGCAGCTGGAGGCGGAGGGTCGCGCTGACCAGTCCACCGCCAAGCTCAAGCAGGCGGGCGAGAAGATCAAGGACGCCTTCAAGAGCTGACGTACGACGTAACCCGCACGCCGGGCCGGTGATCATCACCGGCCCGGCGTGCTGTGTGTCCGGCCTCTTTCGCCGACCCTGAGATCCCCCTGATTCCGCTTTCGTCCCGCACCGCAGCTCGCCGGCACCTGCTAGCTTTCCTTGGCATGTGCAAGGGCTCGTTATGAGCACCGCCTCACCGCCGACCGGCGACGACCTGGTCCGTGTGCTGGCCACCCTGGCCAACCCGCACCGGCTGCGGGTCGTCGCCGCACTGGCCCGTGAGCGTGCGTACGTCAGCGGGCTGGCCCGGCAACTGGGCATCAGCCGGGCGCTGTTGCAGGTCCACCTACGGAAGCTGGCGGCGGCCGGGCTGGTCACCGCCCGCCTGGAGTTGTCGGAGGACGGGAAGGCCATGAACTACTACGAGGTGGAGCCGTTCGTGCTCACACTCACCCCCGCGATCATCGCGGCCGCCGTCGAGACGCTGACAGTGCCCGACTCGGGCGAGCAGCCGGGAGCACAGCGATGAGCGAGCACGACTGGACCGAGGTGGTCGGCGCGATCGGCATCTTCGCCTTCCTGATCAGCGTGGTCACTGTGACCGTCGTGCAGCTCGCCAAGACCCGCCGGGCCCGGTACGAGGCGGACCGGGCGGACGACTACCGCCGGCTCGCCGAGACGGCCGCTCAGGCCCAGGCGGAGAACGCCCGACTGCTCGCGACCATGGACGGCCGGCTGGGCGGGATGGAGACCCGGATGACAACGCTCGAACGCGTCCTGCGCGAGGTCGACTGACCCGGCGGACGAGAGGCCCCGGGCCGTCGAGCGGCTACTCGACGGCCCGGGTGGAAGCAGCATCACCTCGCCCAGTGGGCGAGTTTCACCGGCAACGCTCCTTCGAGGAGAGGACAGCACCTCATGCTGCGCGTACGCAAATCCGCAGTCGGCTGGGCGGTCGCCCTGGCCCTGACAGCCGCCGGCCTGACTCCGGCGAGCCCGGCCGCCGCCCGACCACAGCCCGCCCCGACGATCGACTGGCGGCCCTGCGCCACTGACACCAGCGCCGAGTGCGGCACCCTGTCGCTGCCGGTGGACTGGCACCGACCCTTGGGCGAGCGCTTCGACCTGTCGCTGGCCCGCCGGGTCGCCGACCCGGCCACCCGGGAAGGCGCGCTGATCTTCGGCCCCGGCGGGCCGGGCGACAGCGGGGTCGACAGGGTGGTGAACGGCAGCTCCCGGTTCAGTGCCGACCTGCGTGCCCGGTTCGACATCGTCAGCTTCGACCCACGCGGCACCGGCGGCAGCCACCCGGTGGTGTGTGCCCGGGACCTGCTCGCCCGGCAACCGCAACTGATCGCCGACCAGGCCCAGTTCGATGCCGTGCTGGCCAACAACGCGCTGCTGCGCGCCGACTGCCGGGCCCGCACCGGGGCGCTCTACGACCACGTCGACACCACCAGCGCCGCCCGCGACCTGGACGCGGTCCGCGCCGCGCTCGGCGAACGGCAGTTGACCTTCCACGGCAGCTCGTACGGCACCCTGCTCGGGCAGCGGTACGCCGAGCTGTACCCCGACCGGGTCCGGGCCATGGTGCTGGAGGCCGCGATGGACCACAGCCTCGGCACCCGCGCCTTCCTGGACACCCAGGCCGTCACCGCTGAGGGCGCGTTCGACGAGTTCCTGGCCTGGTGCGCCCGCTCGGACGGCTGCGTCCTGCGCGGTCGGGACGTTCGGGCCGGCTGGGCCGGGCTGCACGCCCGGGCCGAGCGTGGCTCGCTGACCGACCCGGACCGGGCCGGGGCCGCGCTCGCCCCGTTCGAGTTGAGCCGCCTCGCCCACAAGAAGCTCTACGACACCTGGCGGTGGCCGGAGCTGGCCGAGTGGATCGTCCGACTGGAGGGCACCGCCACCACGCCGAGCGTTCGTCCGCTGACGGACGAGGCCGTGGCTCCGTACCCCTTCGCGGTCTTCTGTCAGGACTGGAGCCTGCCGGTCCGCGACTACAGCGAGTACGCCGGACATCTGCGCAGGACGGCCCGGCTCGCGCCCGACCTGCGCTACCCGCCGGCGCTGTTCGCCCTGGTCACCTGCCTGGGCACCCCGACGCCGGTGGCCAACCCGCAGCATCGGCTACGGGTCCACACCGATGTGCCGCTGCTGCTCGCGGCCACAGTGCACGACCCGGCCAGCGGCTACGGCTGGGCGCGCAACGTGGCGCGGCAGCTGGGTCGGCACGGCGCGCTGCTCACCTACCAGGGGTGGGGGCACGGCAGCTACAGCAGCAGTCAGTGCGTGCAACGAGCCGTCGACTCGTACCTGATCGATCAGGTGGTGCCCGCCCGGGGTGCCAGTTGCCCGGCCGTCGAACCCGAGGTGTGACCGCCGCTGCCGGCCGCCGGGACGTCCGACGGTCGGCAGCGGTGTGCTCAGAGGCGTCGGGTGGCGCGGACGACCACGTCGTGCAGCGGCGCCTCCCGGCCCGGCACCGTGCGGCGGTGCTCCTCGGCGGTGATGATCTCCCAGGTGGTGCTGTCCAGGCCGGCGGTGATGTCCGCGAGGGTGACCGATGCCTCGTCCGGCGGGCGGTGCCCGTGTCCGTGTCCGTGCGCGTGCCCGTGCCCTGGCTCGCTGGCGTCCGAGGTGTGCAGATGCCCGACGATCAGGAGGGTGCCGCCGGGGGCCACCCAACCGGCGACGCGGTCGTAGAAGGCCAACTGCGGCATCGCGGGGTGCGCGTAGTGCGTCGTGACCAGGTCGAACCGCGTCTGAGGGGCCCAGGCCGTCAGGTCCGCCTCCACCCACCGCACGCGCTCGGAGACGCCGCTCTCCGCTGCGCGTTCGGCGGCTCGGGCGAGCGCGACGGGTGCGATGTCGACGGCGGTGACCTGCCAGCCGTGGGCGGCGAGTGAGATCGCCTCGGCGCCCGCGCCGCACCCGGCGTCCAGCGCCGAGCCCGGTGCAAGAGCGCCGACCTCCCGGGCCAGGTACGGGTGCGCGGGACTCGTGCTCATCGCGCCGGAACGGTCGTGGTCCTGGTGCCAGTGCCGCTCCCAGTAGTCCTTGTCGAACTCGTGCTGCTCGCTCATCTGTGCCTGCTCCTTCGCGCGTCGTCCACGACTGTGACCGGCGACCGGGCGACGCGCAAAGATTGTTGCCAAAACGGCAAGACGAGGTGACTCACTCCTGCCCGGTCAGCCGGGCCGCCCGTACCTCCAGGTAGCGCTGCTCGGGCCGGCTCGTGGTGCCCCGCGCCGCCACCAGGTACGCCTCCCGCGCCGCACCGACCTCCCCGGCCAGCTCCAACAGGTGAGCCCGGACGGCGGCCAGCCGGTGGTGCCCGGCCGTGCGTTCGTCGGCGTCCAACGGCGTGAGCAGGGCGAGCCCGGCTCGGGGCCCGTCGACCATGGCCACCGCCACCGCCTGGTTGAGGGTGACCATCGGGTTCGGCGCGATCCGGGCGAGCAGTCGGTAGAGCGCGACGATCTGCCGCCAGTCCGTCTCCGCCGCCGTCGACGCCTCGGCGTGCACGGCGGCGATCGCCGCCTGGAGCTGGTACGGGCCGGGCGGCGACCAGGTCAGCGCCTCGGTGATCAGGGCGACCCCCTCGACGATGGCGGCGGCGTCCCACCGGGAACGGTCCTGCTCGGCGAGGGGCACCAACTCTCCGTCCGGCCCTACCCGGGACGCCCGGTGCGCGTCGGTCAGCAGCATCAGCGCCAGCAGCCCGGTCACCTCGCCGTCGTCGGGCAGCAGCCCGCGCAGGATGCGAGCCAGCCGGATCGCCTCGCCGGTCAACTCGGCCCGGCGAAGGTCCGGGCCACTGGACGCGGTGTAGCCCTCGTTGAAGATCAGGTACAGCACGCGCAGCACCGTTCCGAGCCGCTCGCCCCGCTCGGCCGGCCCGGGCATTGTGAACCGGGCCCCGGCAGCCTCGATCCGCTGCTTGGCCCGCCGGATCCGTTGACTCATCGTCGCCTCGGGCACCAGGTGTGCCCTGGCGATCTGGGCGGTGCTGAGGCCGCCGACCGCCCGCAGTGTGAGCGCTACCTGCGCCGATCCGGGCAGCGCCGGGTGGCAGCAGAGGAACAGCAGCGTGAGGGTGTCGTCGTCGGCCGCAACGGCGGGCTCCGCGTCCGCCGCGGGCGCCACCCCGGCGTACGCCGGCTCGCGCCGCGCCACCGCCACCTCGCGGTCCCGGCGCGCGCTCTCGCTGCGCCACTCGTCGGTGAGCCGACGGGTGGCCACTGTGAGCAACCAGGCGCGGGGATTGTCCGGTACGCCCTGCCCGGGCCACTGCGTCGCGGCGGCGAGCAGCGCCTCCTGGACCGCGTCCTCGCACCTGTCGAACTGTCCGTGCCGACGGACCAGCAGGCCGAGGACCTGAGGCGCGAACGTGCGCAGCAGATCCTCGACCGTCCGGTCCTCGGTCACATCTCCGTCCCGGCCTCGTCCATGATCGGGCGGACCTCCATCGCGCCGCCGTACCGAACGTCCGGCCAGCGGGCGGCGATCTCGGCAGCCCGCTGCGGGGTGTCGCAGTCGACGGCCAGGTAACCGGCGAACTGCTCCTTGCTCTCCATGAACGGGCCGTCGAGGACCTCGGGGCTGCCGTCCACGAGCCGCACCGTCAACGTCTGCGACGGATTGGCCAACGCCTGGCCGCCGATCAGCTCGCCGGTCTCGGTCAGCTCCTTCATGATCTCGTCGACCTCACCGAAGAGGGCGGTGCGCTCCTGCTCGCTCAGCCCCTCGGTGAAGCCGGGCCGGTTCCAGATCAGCAGCATGTACTTCACGGCGATGCTCCTCAGGCTCTGGTCGCACCCCGATCGGGGGGCGACTCACCGAAGGGTCGGAGCCGTTCCCCCGATCCCTACCGTGTACCGAAGAACATCGCAGAAACGTCCGCCGGTGGCGCTCCCACGCCGGATGGTTCAGCGCGGATCGGGTCGGCCGGGCACCTGTCGGGGCTTCCGGGCGCCGCCGACGTCCAGCGAAGCCCGGTCCGCGGCCGAGGTGCCGGATGACCAGCCTTCGGCGTCGCGCACGCTGAGCCGGTGCCGGGTGACGCCGGGGAAGAGCGTGTCCAACCGCTCCCGGACCGCCTCGCCCCGCGCCGCGAGCACCGGCAACAGCCGTTCCGCCCCGACGGTCTCGGCCGCCGCCTGGTCCGCCGCTTCGGTCGCCGCCTCGGTGGCCGTGCGCAGCCGCTCGCCGATCCGCAGCGCGAACGCGTTGAGGAAGGACTCGTCCCAGACCTTCGTCCGTCGCCCCGACCCGGGCCGTCGCTCGGCACGCCCCCGCAGCATCGCCGCAGTGGCCTGGACCAGCAGCGACGTGTAGAGCAACTCCACCGCCACCAGGTCGGCCGGCCAGCCCAGCACTGTGGCGAAGCCGAGATCGTCGGACCAGACCGCCTCGCACCGGTTCGCCGCCGCGACCTCCTGCACCAGCAGCGCCTTCGCGCCCGCGTACGGGGTGTCGGTGCTCAGACGTACGCCGCCGGGCAGGTCTCCGCGCTCCGACCCGGCCGCCAGCAGCGCCTCGTCGATGCTGTGCCTGGCGATCAGCTCCTGGGCCTTCCCGGTCAGCGCCTCCGCCTCCGCCGGGAAGGTGGTCGACTCGGCCTTCGCCAGCAGCGCCCGTACCCGGTCCAGCATCGGTGACCCGCTGCGCGACCGACCGGCCGTCCGGGCGGTCGCCGCGCTGGCCGTGCCCGGCGGTGGGCGCAGCACAGCGATCGGCGGCAGGCTCTCCACCAGCGCGAGAGTGTCCACTGCCGCGCGGAGCGCGTCGGCCCGGTCCAGACCCTCCCGGCTGGCCCAACCGGCCAGCACGCTGCCGTCGGCACCGCCCTCGGTGGCCACCAGCTCGCGTAGCTGGTCGTCCCACCAGGCCGGGACCGGCTCGGCCTGGTCGCGCCGCTGGACGGCCATCGCGTCGCGCACCAGCCGGGCCGCGCGGGCGTCGAGCCGTCGACCGGTGATCCGGTCCACGTCGAGCGGTTGCCAACCGCGCGGCCAGAGTCGGCCCAGGCCGCGGACCAGGCGACGCAGCAGAGCCGCGTCCACAGCGGTGGTGCCGTCCGCGGCGCCGGTGCCGACCATCAATTGGTCCAGCTGCCGTTCGGCCTTCCGTACGTCAGTGCCGCGCACCGCCGCGAGCGCGTTGGCGACGAGTTCGTCAGCGTCCGGCACGGGCACCTCCTTCTCGGGATCTGGTTCTCGTTCTTCTCCGGCTCTGGCTGTCGCTGCCCCTCCAGGCTCCATGATCATGCCGTCAGTGGCCCGGGAGTCACGAAACGGGGATGTGCCACCGGCCCGTTGGGCCTTCCGGTCGCCCTGGCCCGGCATGTTTCATCCGCTTCGGGGTATTTGCGGCCTGATCCGAGCTGACTGCGAGGTGTGTGGTGGTCGATTCGAGCCTGCCGAGGCCGCGTTCCGCCGACGTTCGTTCCTCCACCCTCGTCGGCGTCCTGATCGGCATCGCGATCATGGCCGCGGTGGACGAGATCGTCTTTCACCAACTCCTCGCCTGGCACCACTTCTACGACCGCTCCACCCCCTCGGTGGCGCTGCTCTCGGACGGGCTGCTGCACGCCGCCGAGGTGATCGCCCTGGTCGGTGGGTTCTTCTGGTTCGCCGACCTGCGTCGACGGCATGCCCTGGCGAGCCGGCTGGCCTGGGGTGGCTTCCTGGTCGGCGCCGGAGGGTTCCAGCTCTTCGACGGGCTCGTCGACCACAAGGTGCTCCGGCTGCACCAGATCCGCTACGGCGTACACCTGGTGCCGTACGACGTGGTCTGGAACATCTCCGGAGCGGTGCTGCTGCTGGCCGGCGTCGCAGTCCTGTGGCGGGCCCGCTCCCGCCGCGCCGGCCCCCGATGATGCTGGCCGGGCCGCTGGCGCACGCCGAGCACAGCGCGGCCGGGCCCACCTGGTTACCGCTGTTCCCGGTCGCGGTGTTGGCGGTCGGTTACGTGCTGGCCGCCGCTCGGGACCCGCGGGGTTGGGACCACCGACGTACCGCCTCCTGGCTGGTCGGTTGCGCCCTGCTGGCGGTCGCCGTCGGGCCACTGGCCCAGCTCCCCGACAACCCGAGCGGGCACATGGCGCAGCACCTGCTGCTCGGCATGCTGGCCCCGCTGGGGCTGGTGCTCGCCGCCCCGGTGACGCTGCTGCTGCGGGTCTCGCCGCCGCCGGTACGCCGAGCGGTCGGCCGGCTGCTGCGCGCCCGCCCCCTGCACCTGCTCGCCCATCCGGTCACCGCCGCGCTGCTGACCACCGGCGGGTTGGCGTTGGTGCTGCTCACCCCGCTGTACGCGGCGGCCGAACGGCAGCCCGTCCTGCACCACGCCGTGCACCTGCACTACCTGGCCGCCGGGTACCTCTTCGCCTGGTCATTGGCCGGGCCGGACCCGGCGCCGCGTCGCCCCGGACTAGCGGTGCGTATCGGTGCCCTCCTCGGCGCGGCGGCCGGCCACGCAGTGCTGGCCAAATACCTGTACGCCCAGGCCGAAACCCTCCCGCCCGGCCTCAGCGACCGGGATCCGGAAGCGTTCCGCTCGGCCGCCCAACTCATGTACTACGGCGGTGACCTTGCCGAGCTGCTCCTGGCGGCGGCCCTCTTCGCCACCTGGTACCACTCCCATAATCACGCGTCTGGAGCAGGCCGGGTATTAGGAGCGCGGCATAGGTGCAGACTTGTTCGGCTCTCGACTCCAACCAGGGAAAGTCGATGAAC